>JAGRBY010000274.1 GCA_020433835.1 Anaerolineae bacterium
GTCACTATTACAACGATACTATGTCTGATTAGGGAGCAAATTGAGTTATATTTTATCATTAGGGATTAGCCTGAAATATGGTACACTGCGGCTAATCTATGTCAGAACGCCTATTTCAAGGTTGCTTTGATGACCAATTCCTAACATCAGCCTCCCCAGATGTAACTCCTCACGACTTTAAAGGAATGCCAGACCTAATCCGCGTCGACTTCCAGTCGGTCATCTCTGATGTCCGGCAGCCCAAAACCCAAGGTCGATTCGTTCGTGAAGTCGAGCATCCCATACATATCACCGCACCTGAAATCGCTGCTGAATATTTGATGCAAAGTATATTTCACCCATTCCGCGATTTCGATCAGGAGGAGATGTGGGTGTTGCTGCTTAATACCAAGAACCAGATCACCCACGAAACGTTAATCTATCGAGGTACGGTTAATACCGCTCTTGTTCGGGTGGCCGAGATATTCAAACCGGCCGTCTGGCTCAATTCTCCGGCCATCATTGCGTCTCATAACCACCCCTCTGGTGACCCGACGCCTTCGCCTGAAGATGTTCACATCACCCGCTCGATTAGGGAAGCGGGTCAGATTTTAGGAATCGAAGTGTTAGACCATATCCTGATCGGCAATAATGTTTGGATTTCCTTGAAAGAACGTGGGGTGTCAGGGTTTGAATGAACAATAACTTCTCTGACAGTTACCTCGGTGGGAAACGACAGTTCCAGCGCTGTCCAGGGCGCGACCACCAGGAAGCGTGGCGTCAGCCATCGAGACCCTTGACAGCGGGGCTTGGTCAGACGCTGTCCCTTGCTCCTTCGCCTCCTGTGCGAAGGACCTGCCTTCGCGGCGAGCGGGAAAAACCTTTCTTCTCTCCTCTATCCTTTCGCCGGACTTTGTGTTAGCATACGCCGTATATGCGTGTTGAACAACAACCTAACCTAGAATTTCATCCTGAACCGAACCCAACTACAGCATCGGAAATGACTTTTGAAGCCGCCATGCGGCGAGCGGTCGATGACTTGTTCGTCTGCCAAGCAATCGCTGAACGTCTTCATGCCGTCGATGGTGGTGATGAGTCGGTGGCGGCATTCATCGACGCCTGGAAGCAGCGATTGACTGAGCACCTGACCGAGTCGGCAGAACTGGCAGTCAGCACAGTCGTCACCGGTCTTGATTTGTTGTACCCCGGACTGCTTGGCCTAGACCAGGCCTACCCAACTGAGGCGGAAGAAGTGGTGCAGCCAATGTATCAACCTTTCACCGTTGCCAGTATTTGCCGAAACGATCTGAAAGGTCTTTTGAGTGACGACGAAATTGCCTGTCTAAGGGACAACGATTTGGCGGATATCGCCGATAGGATGAGTGATGTCTACCGCGATAGCGGGGGTTACTGGGAAAGCTTAGAAACGATGGCGAGGATTGTCATGAAGCGAAATCAAGAGAGCGAATCAAGCGATCCCGTGCAAGCGGATGAGTCGCCTACTGACAAGTCCTAATATTCCACAAATTCACACGTTGGGTCGGAACAAAAGAGGACTATCCCTTCATAAATATTTGTCACCAGCTTTTCAGCCCATAGTGGTTGGCCGCAATGCCAACATAGTATCTCCCCTTGCTCTGTTCGGTGCAGCAGTTCCGCTTCTTCGGCGGTGAAGACATCTTCAGGTCGAGGCGCAATGGATTTTGGCTCACCTTCCAGCATATCATTAAATCAACGCCACCTTAATACTCTTGCGGTAATAAAATCGTTGTCACCGACCTATCAGCCTCAGTTATGAGCCAAATCTTGACCCCGGTCTCCAGCGTATAAGCTGACAGAATACGCATCCCGTTTTTGACGTTGAAGCGATTTTCGGCCTGGTCGTGTTCATCCAACTCGCTCCAATCGCCGGTAACGTGGCGGGCAACAAAGTCGATAAAACTCTGCTCCGCTGCCTCCAAAGCCTGCATCGCACCGGGTGTCGCCACCAGTTGCCCCAATGGAAATAAGGATTCAGGTTGAGATTTAGGTTCAGTTTCACTCATACAGGCGTAGTATACCAAGCCTGTAGGAAATAAAAAGCGGAAATGAAACCAACTGTTAACCTCGCTAAACTGGAGATGTCGTCCGTTCTTGCTCCCGGCTTTTCTTTATTCGGACCTTGAAGAAGGGCTGCACGTAATCGGTTGTCGCGGTTGCGTGAGATACCCGACCTCGGCGACAACGAGAGGTCGTCAGGCGCAAAAGTCGCCCCGGTGTCTTGTGGGCAAGACGGGCGACTCTTCAAACCGCTAAACAGTGGAGGCCAGGTTGCCCAGCTTTGTGCCAAATCGGTTCCGTCAATACGGCCTCCGGCTTCATAGCCTCGAAGGTCGTAAACCAAAAGCGGCCTCGTCCTCCAGATTGCTCGGTAATGCGCTTAAGGTTATTGAGACGCGTTTGTCCAGTCGTCACCGTTAATACACGCAGATTAGGTGTACCAAAGCGCTGCTCGAACAAACTGAGTTGACCTTCGGGTTGGGGCGTAAAATAGGCGATGTAAGCGCGTACCTTCCGCGCCCAATCTTTGCCGCCCCAACGGGTATACTGCCCTACCACGGTACGCCGGTCTATCTCCAGCAGAAAGTGAAACTCATACGCCTCGGTCTTAAGATGAAAGTAACCATCGGGAACAAGGGCGACCTTACGCCGCTTGCCCGTTTGTGGATTGGTAATGTAGACGTGGTCGCGGTTTTGCTGCTTACGTAAGGTGCGGTCATCCAGCCAGTTTGCCAAGTCGAAACGGTGGCGCTGCGCGCCGAGGGTGACGGCAAGCCGGGCGTCATTGGTCTTGAGCAGGTGCTCCAGAAATCGGCTGCCGACCGTGTTGTGGCGCGGCTGCCAATCGATGTCTTGGGGCGACAATCCGTAATCGCTACACAGTGTCTCTTTGCCCTGCTTGTCGAGGAAATAGATCAACGGTTTGCGGCCCATCGCTAGCGGTGTGGGCAGTTCTTCCCGGTACAGATATCCGTGGTGAAACAGCAACTTGAGCCGGTGCCGACAGCGGTTGGATTTGCCGCTTGAGGGTTGTTTTGCGTGTACCTGAAACTGACTTTGATCGCCGGGAAATAGGAGCTTTTCGATCTGGGGTGTCGTTAAGGCGCGGTAGGCATAAACGGCTTCGATGATGGCCAAATCCCGGTGGGTTAGCCGCATCGGCGGGTACTCATCCGTCTGGCCCCGTTTCAGAAGTTTAAGACGAGGTCGCTTGGACGGGGCGGCACTGTAAATGACAGCCTGACGCATAATAGCATTAGTGTAACATCTGGGGGGCATTGACGGTCAATTGAACAAGGACAGTTTGTCTGGTTTAGTCGCAATCGACCAGATTGGCTCTAGGAAGCAACCTGGCTGCCAAATGTCAATCCGTTCCTGAATAGTAAACCAGAAGTAGTGGTCGCCCTCGGCTTTTTCGGTAGCTTTTTTGAGATTTTGCAAACGTTGGTCGCTGGTGGTCACTGTCAGAACACGAAAATTGCGGGTGCTGTAGTGCCGCTGCGACTCGCCACTTTCCCGAAACTCGTGATAGGCTTTGATCTTCTCCTGCCAGCGAACGTTACTCTCCGTGCCTCGATCAACTTCCAAGAAAAAATAGGCTTGCCGGTCGTTGACCACCAAGGTAAAGTAGCCATCGGGATATTTCCGGACAACGCGAGCGCCTTGCATCATATAAGGTACGGCCTCCTGCCGCTCGGCCGATTTTAACGCTCCTTCATCCACCCATTGCCCCAGTTCAAGATGTCCCCGCCTAACCAATTGCTGAAGAACCACTCGCACATCATTAATAGCCAGAGTGTGATCCAGAAACTGGGTACTAATCTGGTTGTGCTTTGGCTTCCAGTTCACTTCACCGCTATCGACTCCCAATAACGTTGCCACCAGGTAAGCCCCGGCTTCATCCAGAGCATACACAAAGGGCACTCGGCCTTCGCCCAAAACAACCGGTTGGGGCAGGCGAGCTAAAAAACCGTGGTGGTACAGCAACTGCAACCGACGCTGGCAGGCCGTGCGGCGACTGTGCGATTGAGGGCTGCTGGAAGGAAAAAAGAGTGCTTCAATCTGGTGGGCAGAGAGCAGGCGATGTTCGTAAATAGCCAAGACGATCTGTTGGTCTCGGTCAGTCAGCTGCATGGGAGGCGGCTCGGTCGCCCGTTTGTACGATGGCAGGTAACGTTGCTCAGTCAAAATAGCTAACCTCAGCTTCATCAGCCTGGTCTAAACCCCGCCCTTCATAGCGCTGCTTCAATGCGGCATCGACTTCATCTTTGGGACGACCATACTGCGCCCGACTATACTGGCGTATTCGTTCCATCTGCTCCTGAGCGTTATCCAGCTCAGGTAACGGGGATAAGGTCTGCATACTAAAAGCGTCTAGGTCTTTCCCGGCCAACTGCATCTTGACCACAGTAGCAAAGCGATCCACCTTAATCAAATCTTCAAGTGTAAAATGGGGTTTGACATAGCGCGACAGGGCTTGAGCATCCGGTGGCCCCACACTAAAGATAAGCATCGTGCCAACATTGCCCATAATTGCATCCAGGGTGTCCCCTTCCAACTGTTTGAGATACTGATTGGCCACTACCAAACTCAGTCCAAATTTTCGCGCTTCCGAAAACATCACCGCCAAGCTGGTCGTAATAAAATTCTGGACTTCGTCGATATAGAGGTAAAACGGTCGGCGCTGCTCGGGGGCTATCGAGGCGCGGCTCATCGCGGCCATTTGTATTCTAGAGATAAGGAGAGCCCCCAGCGTTTCGGCTTCGGTCTCCGGCACACCGCCCAGGTTAGCCAGAAAAATCTGACCCCGATCAAGAACTTGACGAACGTTGAGACTGGTCGGCTGGCAGACAATGCGACGGACGGTCGGGTCACGATAAAAGCGGCGAATGCGCAGATTGATTGGTCGGGCAAACTCTCGCTGTTGCGACTTCGACTCAAGCGCATACTCGTCATACCAAAAATCCAGCGTGGCGGCGTCGGTGACGTGGCTTAAAACGTGACGGCGAAACTTGGGATCGAGTAGCATTTTGGGGATGTCCTGAATGGTTGCCTGTTCGACGGCAACCAAAGCACGCAAGGTGGCATCTAAGACCGTTTCCATTCGACCCCCACGCCACTGGTCCGCAAACATCTTGCGCATGACCGCCAAGGCATAACCAGCCGTATCATCTTCACTGACCCCTGGCAGTCGCGCCAGCAAGTTCAAGCCAATGGGATAATCCTTATCCCGTGTGTCAAACAGAACCACATCTTGCTCGCGGTGGGCCGGGATGCTTCGGGTTAAGATAGCCTCAAATAAGTCGCCCCGTGGATCGATGACGGCCACCCCTTTCCCGGCTTCGATATCTTGATGAATCATCCGATGCAGCAGGGTTGTTTTACCAACGCCTGTTCGACCCAAGATATTGACGTGGCCAATTCTATCGGCGTCGGTCAATCGAACGGTATGGGCATGCCCCTGATAACTGTTTGTTCCTAACACAATCCCCTGCTCTTGTTGAATGAGCGATTTGGGGATGGGGGCAGCGGCTGAGGCAGCCCAGACAATGCCAGGAGCTTGACACTGCTCCGTTGGGAGATGCCACAAGGCGGCTACTTCACTGGCCGTCAAGACCGGCACAAACGACTCTTTGTGGGGCGACACCAGGAAGTTAAAGCCATCACGCTCGAACACAGCCAGAGCGGGAAACAAGCGCTCGACCAGGGCTGACGCACGGTCTTGAGAGGTCGCTTTAATCTTGATTTCAAAGAAGATCTGTTTCAGCGGGCTGTTGAGTTTAGCCCGCGCCGGTTTTTGAATTTCGGGGATATATTTGTCAACTTTGTCAGCGCCGGTCAATTTGGTTGCTGCCGCCGCCACCGCCACGCCAGGGTGCAAAAAGTTCCACCAATTGACGGTCGAGGTAGTGATTAACTTCTCCCCCAGATCGTAATACTTTTTCGGGAGATGAGCCAAACTGAGTTCATAGACCACAGCTTCATCAGAGGCCAGGTCCGTTAGGGCGCTAATGAAGGTGGCCAGAGGATCTAACCGACCAAAATCTTCAGCCATCTTCAGCGGTGCTACAAATGGAGCGGCGGTGTGCAGATCGAAGAGATAATATCCAACGTGGCTGTGCATTTTGGAGGTCATGGAAACGTGGGCTTGCGGATAAAGACCGTAGATGGCATCAACCACCGCCTCACTATCGCTCGCCTCGGTTTCGATATACCATTCGATGTGATGAGCCATCGCACCAATGCCCAACCTAATAGTAGGTAAAGCAAAGAGGCTGACCATCAATTGCCGTGCGGCTTCCGGCTGCCAGAGGGTTCGACGTGGAGCCGCCAGTTTAATGATTTGAGTATAAGTTTGATCGATAATGGGGGTTAGTTGGGTGGTCAAAAGTTACCTCCATTGACGGCAGCTAGGATAAACAGGAGGACGATTACAGCTAATATGACAAAAGCAATTCCTCTATCTGACAAGGATGAACCTTGCCCTGGCTGACGATAGTCAACTTGCCCCCAACCGGACTTGACCGGCTGGGGGTCATCGATGAGCTTTGCTCCACATTGATAGCAGCGTGATTTATAGCTTTCATTCACCGTGCCACAGTGGGGACAATCATACGGTTCGATGAGCCAGCGCCAAGCGCCGGAGGATTGCAGTTGTAGGAGCTGTTGTTCCGGTGATTGTTGGGTTGATTTGAAGATGAGGGCAAAGACAGCCACGGCCGCCGCCCACATTAAGCCAATGACCAAGCAGCCAATTTCGCCGGCTAATTCATCCATAGGATCTTTTCTACGAGACATGGCCTCTGCTCCTGTAGCGGATTGTTAAAACTGCGACGTTAACCCATAGGCTACTTCAAAAAGCTAAAAAACAAATATGAACATGATTAGAAAATAGTTGGGATTGACTCGCGAAACGGCCGTCACCCCTCGCGATTAATAACACTTTTTAGCTCACACCGTACTGCTTACCCCTGTAAAACCACTCAGTTTTTACCCCTTGACTCTGGGGGAATCCATGAGAACATGCGATCAATGCCATTAAAACGTTAAAGTATTTTGATGGCATACATTACCAACTGAACACCCAGAAGGGGGTGAACACCAAAATAAATCTATATGAACTCTGAACAACAACGCAAACTCGATGCCTTCGTTAACCGTGAGGTCATCATGCTCGCCTCGCATCTGGTTGAAGACCTACTCCAAGCGACAATGAGTACCGATATGACGTATGGCGGGATCGAATTAGACGACATCGAAAATCTGTACATCACGGATGAAGAGACCGCCAAAGATTATGGCTGGGGGTCCCTTGAAGCAATGCAAGATGCGGGAGAAGACCAGCAAGAAGTCTTCGAATGGTGGTTCGTTTCCTCTTGGTTATATAAGCAACTCAAAACCGAAGGTAAGCCAGTCGTCGACAGCGCTTACGGTTACATCTGGGGGCGTACCTGTACCGGTCAAGCTATCTCGCTCGACTCGGTTATCGAACGCATTTACAACCGGTTGTAATTTGACGGCGGGCTTGCCTCACAAGCTTGAGCCCGCCAATGAGATTATAACTGATACCTGCCGCAGTCCGAATTTCTAGGGATGGGACAATACCGGCTAGCACCATTTCGGCGCTTTTTCCTCTCCTCTGCCCTTCACCATTTCAACCAAATGTACCCTCCGCTCAAATTTTGCCCCTTGACTCTAGCTATGATCATGAGATCATACCTGTAATGCCATCAAAACATTAAAACACTTTGATGGCGATTGTTAAAAACAGTATGTCCGGTTTTGAAATAGAAACTCAAAACCGATGCTATGAACATCAACTTCAATTTCACTATTAGCGGGAGCAAACCCAAAAAGTCCTACCGGCGACGCTCACGTCGCCGCAAATTTGGAGCCCATCCATTTGATTGGCTGTATAAACTGATCTATTTTTTGGTCGGGGCCATTCTCAAACCGAGAAAGAAAAGGCGCAGTTTGATTATGATTTGTCTGGGTTTTATGGTGTGGTTGTTCAAGACGGCATTCAAAATCATTGCGCTTCCGGCTTACAGTGTGCATTTCAGAAAACGGATCAAACGACTCACTATCGNCTGGCGACTTTCAAAAGATATCCGACTGATGGACAATGGCGTGTACCTCGAATACAAGCCCAACACCTACCACCGTATCAGCCTGTAATAGGTGTAATTTGATAGTGGACTTGCCTCACAAGTTCAAGCCCGCCAATGAGATTATAATCTCCGATTATTACTGAACCCATACAGAGAGGAGGTGACCGCCATGGCATTCCGGCGCACCGCGCCCAAACTGGAAGCCGCCACCGTTTATCTATTCCCCGCCCAATCAATCATCTTGGATGAGTTGAAACTCAAACTCAGATGCCAAGGAATTCGCACGACCAAAAGCGAACTCGTGCGCACAGCTATCCAGTTGCTGGGTGAGCATAAATTTGAGTCAATCGTTGAAAAAGTCGAGAAGGAGGGAACCGAAGCATAGCCAAATTACTCCCCTTGCTCAGGATGAACGCCCCAAAATTGAGCGGTTTTTGTGAGCGAACCTAATGCGCGAATTGCTGCCCTATTGCTGGCATGCGCAGATTGTGACTGTCTTGTTTTTTGTTCTTTTTCTTTTTTTGTCTGGTTTCGTTCGGGCGCACACACACCGAAGATCTCTGATACTGTGTGTAGTCGGGGCGCGAGTTGGAGCGAAAACTGGATAGAACAACCCTATCTGAGGGCGATTCGGGCGATGTTTGGCCTTTTTCGCCGAAATAGGCTCTCAGTTTTAAAACCCAGAGGCAAACCCAAGGGTAAATGTGGGATTTCAGGGTGATCGATGACTGTGTTTCTCTGTTGAAGACAGTGTCAGCCGATTTAGCACTAGGTAAATTTATGATAGATGCGATTAAGCATCGTCCCACGGATGGCGTTTTCTAAACGACTGTAATGAGATCACAGCGCCCTTTTTAAGCAGCTTTATCTTCTTTTAATCACGCCCCGTTTCGCGGGGCTTCTT
>JAGRBY010000275.1 GCA_020433835.1 Anaerolineae bacterium
TACTTCGATGATGAGCCGGTCAACTTTAACCGGCTTTTTAACTCGGTTAATTCAGATGCGGTGAGATCACGCCAGGAACCCGGCTGGAGATCGCCCAGCGTAATAGGGCCGATGGCCATGCGAACCAACCGCAAGGTCGGGTGACCAATCGCTGCTGTCATCCGCCGAACTTGCCGCTTACGCCCTTCTTTGAGCGTGACTTTGAGCCAGGTAGTAGGTACATTTTTGCGATAGCGAATAGGTTCCGACCGTGGAAAAATTTCCGGTTCAGACGAGAGCCGTTCAACCTGAGCGGGGCGAGTACGCTGATCCTGAACGAGCACACCGGCCCGCAACTGGGCCAGGGCTTCATCGTCGGGTATATGTTCAACTTGAACGAGATAAACCTTAGGAAGTTTAAAGTTCGGATGGGTGATACGATGAGCCAACTTGCCATCCGAAGTTAGGAGTAACAATCCTTCGCTGTCGTAGTCCAGGCGACCGGCGGCATAGACATCGGGCACATCGACAAAATCGCCCACCGTGGGTCGCCCCTCTGGGTCTGTAAAAGAGCTAAGAACTTTATAAGGTTTGCAAAAAATAAGGGTCCGACTGTCCGGCGCTTGTTTTGGTGGCCGGGCTGGATAATAACGGCGTTGCTTCCGTTTTGACATCATTTGAGACCGATGTGCTTACTCCCAAACTAATCCACACACCGATACAAACGAGGTGTTGTTATAATCGGCCGAGCAGAGATCATATGAAATTGATTTGCCCTGAGTTTTCTCTAAAGCGCTCAATGTAAAATAAAAGGGAGAAAGGCCGCAGACATTCCGCTCAAATTGACCGGCTTTCATAAAGTCAAAAAATGAGGCGGCATCGCCCTGGCATAAATTGTTCATAAGCGCCTTGTCGTCCGCTTTCATCTTTTCCTGGCCGGTGGTCGTGATGGGCGGCCCATCAAAGGCCGGCCCCATGTGGGCCAAATCGCCGGAGGCCACAATCAATGTACGGCGCTCAGCCATAATGGTGCGCAAGGCATCGACAAACGCCTCGATGGTTGCATCCTCTTCTATTTCGGCTTCATCGAGCATGAAGTGTCGGAATGACCCGGTTAAGATAGGCACGACAGGACACGGTTTCTCTTGGCGCATATATTGCAACCAGACGGCATCCAGTTCGATGGAATGCTCGCCGCGATGATGAAGTTCATCGGCAAAAGCACGCTCGGGGCCGATGATATCGGCTAGATGATTGACTAAGTCAACATCTGTAGGCAGTACGCCTAACGGTGAGGCGTAATTTTGCGATGTCAGGGTGATGGTGCCGTAACTGCCGTTGTGGTCGGTGCCGATGATAATCACCAGTTCGGCTTCTTGGACGGCTGCGGCAGCGCTCTGCCAGACTTGGGCATAGACCGGACCGCCACGCTGGTAATCGATATGTGGGCTAATTATCGCCCGGCTGGTGGCGGCAGAAGCAGGGACAGGGCCGACCTGATCGACATAACTTTTTAGTTTCCGCCGCAAGGCGCTTTTTTCAGCAGGATATGATGGACCGGCCAACGCCGCCTGGCGATGGGGAGCAGAGCGGTATTCGGCCACGGCCTTTTGCTTCGCTTGGTTGTAGGTTTCACCTTCCAGCAACAAGGCTTCATCAAACTGGGTTAAAAAGTTGGTGATTAAATCTTGAGAAACCTCTAACCCATACCGGCTCTTTAGATTGAACTCTATTTCGGTTACCGTATGCTCACCGTCGCACATCATAGCCAGTGGGCCGAGAACTTGCGGTAACAAAATTGCTGATTCAGACAATTTCAGGCTATCTTGAAGTACAAAGACGGGTTCATTTTGATAGACAGTTCGTTGAACACTAACGTTTCGGAGCTTGGGTTTGATTAAGTGATCCATAGCCATCCTATTAAGTTCGTTAATATTTGGATGAATCCATTATATCCGGTATTTCATGAATATAAAAATGCACTATCATTTTTCGGCGCACCGGCAAGCGGTTCCCAACAGATGAACCATTGAAACACTGAGGAGATTGAATTCACTGAAAAACCGGCTTACTTCAGTGAATTCAAAAACAAATTCAGTGCCTCCGTATTTCAAGATGATGAGAGCCGTTAGCAAATCTCTTAATCCGAATGCCAATCTTGCACAACCATGCGAAAAATATCTGACTCGGTGATGATGCCAACCAGGTTACCGGAGTTATCCAGTACCGGCAGGCCGCTAATTTTGTAGTCGAGCATCATTTTTGATGCATCCTTGATAGTGGCGTCCTGGTTTATTACTCTGGGTTCGACGGTCATAATTTTATCTACTTTTAGGCGCGAGAGTAAGTAATTCAATTCCCAAATGCTTAACGACGTGGCGTCGGACGGTTCGGCCTCGCGCACGTCACCCAGAGTCACAATACCCACCAGGCGATCATGGTTAACAACCGGCAGGCGGCGAATGTTATTTTCGGTCATCAAGCGATGGACTTCCGGCAGAGCCATATCAGGATTGATGGTGAGTACATCGCGTGTCATCCAATCTTTGACATATTCGTGTTTCATTCAATTTACTCCTTTTTTGACTACCGAGGTTCAGATACCCAAATAAGCTTTACGGACATCTTCATTTTTGGCTACCTCGCGCGAAGGGCCTTGCAATTCCACTTGACCCTCGTTGAGAACGTAGGCGTAATCACTTACGGCCAGCGCCATCTGAACGTTTTGTTCGACCAGCAGCATCGTTAACCCTTCATCTTTCAGACGGCGCAGAATTTCAAACAGATCAAGCACCAGAAACGGCGCTAACCCCAGCGAAAGTTCATCGATCATCAACACCTCCGGCTGGGCCATCAAGCCGCGCGCCACGGCCAACATTTGCTGCTCACCGCCGGACATAGTGCCGGATTTCTGATCGCGCCGTTCCTTCAAGCGCGGAAACATTTCAAAGACTCGCTCCAGGTTTTGTTTGTAATGCTCTTTCGCGCGGCCGGTAAACGCGCCCATTTCCAAATTTTCGAAAACGGTCATATCGGTAAAAAGCTGCCGACCTTCGGGTACCAGTACCAACCCCTGGGCCGCTTTGGCGTGCGCCGACATGCGGGTAACGTCCGTGCCATTGAAACGCACCTGCCCCTGCGACGGTTTTAACAGGCCGACGACCGTGCGCATCAGCGTTGTTTTGCCAACCCCATTGGCCCCCACCAGTGATGTAAGTTTACCCCGCTCCAGTTTGAGCGAGACATCCCATAAAATTTGAACTTCGCCGTAACCGGATGAAACATTTTTGATGTCTAACACAGAACCATTTGTCGCCATCGATGCTCCCTATCCTCCACTCATTAACTTTTCGGCCAGGGCCGGATCGCCCAGGTAAGCCTCGATCACCTTAGGATCATTAACAATCTCAGTCGGTAAACCTTCGCCGATGAGTTCACCGTGATCCAAGACAATGACCCGATCAGAAACGTTCATCAAGGCGTGCATGACGTGTTCGATGATTAAGATGGTGACGCCTTGCTCTCGAATTTTCAGCACAACCTGCACCATCTCGGCAATTTCGGTCGGGTTGAGACCGGCCAATACCTCATCCAACAGCAGCAGATAGGGCCGAGCTGCCAGCGCGCGGGCCATTTCGAGCCGTTTCTTTTGGGCCACGTTTAAACTGGCGGCCAGTTGATCACGCCGTTCGACCAGGTGCAGAAACTCCAGCACCTCAAGGGCAATCTCTTCAGCCTGGCTCAGCGACCGTCGCTCGTGGCCGTAACAGGCACCGGCCATAACGTTTTCCAACACCGTCAGCTCTTGCAAGGGCCGAACAATCTGATGGGTTCGAGCCAACCCCAACTTGACGACATCGTACGGCTGCCAGCCGGTCATATCGACGCCCCGAAAAATAACTTGCCCACGGGTAACCGGAAAGACACCGTTGATGCAGTTGAACAGGGTGGTTTTACCGGCCCCGTTCGGCCCGATTAACCCCAGAACCTGGCCCTGCGGCAGATCGAACGTGACATCAGATACGGCCCTAAGACCGCCGAACTCTTTGGTTACATTGCGCACTTGCAGCAGCGCACCATTGTTCTCGCTCATTCCAGTACCCTCCATAAACTTCTAAAGCGGCTGCGCAGCCAGCCGACGATGCCGGTTGGCACAAACAGCACGATCAGCAGCAGCAGCAGTCCGGCAAAGGCCAACTGTAAATCCTTAAAAAGCGGACTGGTCAGCAGAAAGCTGCGTAGAGCTTCGTACGTGGTGGCTCCGACCAGCGGCCCCAAAACCGTTCCCTGACCGCCAAGCATCACCATCACGATAAACTCAATCGAACGATGCAGCCGAAAAGCCTCATGGGGAGCCACGCTGCTGTTGCGGAAGAAAAAGATAACGCCGAGCATCCCCGGAATAATAGCCGACAGCACATAGGCCCACGTCTTGGCCGAGGGCGTCCGCACGCCCATAACCATCGCCGCGTCTTCATCTTCGCGAATGGCCAACAGCCCCAGGCCGAAGCGTGAAAATTTGATGCCGTAGCTGAGCACGATGATGACAATTGCCAGGCCGAAAACAGCCCAGTAGGTCAACCACTGCATCATGGCTGGACCACCATAGTCGCGATAGACCAGAAAATTCAATTCCAGGCCGACCGGACCACCGAATAGATCGAAATTGTTAACAAACGTTCGCACAGCTTCATTGATGCCGATAGTCGCCAGCGCGAAGTAAGCCCCTCGCAGGTGAAGAATAGCCTTGCCCAACAACAGGGCCAGAATACCGGCCGCCAGTCCACCTACCGGCGTGGCCCACCACAGCGACCAGCCATGGGCGGTGATGAGATAAAACCCCACGTAACCACCCAAACCGAAAAAGACAATATGGCCAAAACTTACATAGCCGGTGTAGCCCAAAATAATGTTCAAACTGGAGGCGAGCGACACCGCCATTAAAATCAAGAACATGGTTTCGCGCCAGGTGTTGGAGCCGGTAATGACCGGAATAAAACCACCTAGCACAACCAAACCCAACGCCAGCCAGAAGGCCGGATATTTCCAACCACCCAGCTTTAGACCCTCCAGGCTAAAACCACCACGATCTACCACTTCACCGGCCGGAGCCGGTTTCGAACTGCTCATATTACCGACCTCCTCTCAGCAACCCGGTGGGGCGGACCATGAGAATGACCACAAAAAGGACAAATTCGATGACCGGTACCCAACTGACGGGCATAAAGACCGGCACAATGCCCTCTAAACCGCCGAGGATCAAGCCACCTAACAAAGCGCCGGTAGGGTTACCCAGTCCGCCCAAAACCACAATCACAAAACTTTTGAGTTCATACACCCCGCCAGACAAAATCGTAAACGAAAAGAACGTAGCGATCAGCCCACCGGCAAGCGCAGCCAGCATACTACCGATGCCAAAACTAAGTGCCAAGGTTTGGGTTGACGGAATACCCATCAACTCCGCCGCCGAGCGGTTGTTTGATACCGCGCGGATAGCTTTACCGGGCTGCGTTCGGTAGAGGAACAGATACAGCAAAGCCGCCACCATTACCGCAATCAGCGCCGCGACCAGGCGAGTACCCAGCAGCGTCACCGGCCCCAGCGAGATACTACCGATTGAAAAATCCATATTGCGGGGCGTTGTTGTAAAAACGGCTGTCCCGATGCCGATAATCATCATATTGACCGAAAACGTCGCCAGCAGCGATGACAGGTGCGGCGCGTTTAACACGCGATGGACGGCAATAAAATAGATACAAAAGCCAAACAGCAATCCCAAAATGGCGATGACAACCAAAGCCAGGTAAGGATTCAAACCGATGCCAACCGCCCCAGACAGAAAAAACATCGCAAACATCCCAAGGGCGATAATGGGGCCGTGGGCTAAGTTGATGACATCCATAACTCCAAAGATTAACGTCAACCCCATGGCCGCCAGGCCATACACAAAACCGAGTAACAGACCGTCCGCTAAAGAAGCGATAAGTTGTTCCATAAGACGTACCTCAGCCCCCTTTCATTGGAGATAACCAAAAGATAACTGTCAAAATTAGTGAGTATTAAGGTGACAGCCACCGCAGCGGCTGCCACCTTATATTAAAAATTGTTAGGGAATTTGAGCCAGCGGATAGATCGGCTCAGCCGATTGGCCCTCGACCGGCCAGACAACCTGTTTGACCAAGTTGCCATCAGCATCCTTTTGCCACTGGACGTAGACCATCTCGTGGGCTTCTTGCAAGCCGTGCGATTCGGGCGTTGTGTTGAATTTAACCGTACCGTAGAAGGTCATCATATCCATTTCATCGAGAGCAGCTTGAACCGCTTCCGGCTCAACTGATCCGGCGCTTTCAATCGCTTGTTGCAATACAAGCCCAGAGGCATAGCCACCCGCCGCGTGGTAGGCAGGCTCTTCGCCAAATTTTTCTTCATAGGCCGTGGCAAAGTCGGACACGGTGGGGCCGTACCACTCTAGTCCGGCAGCTTCAGCAGCTTCGGGGGTATAGTTGGCTTGCGGTTCCCACTGGCTAGGGCCAACTACGCCCAAGGCGGCGTCGCCCAACTCGGCAAAATCCAATTCCGGGGGCGCGACCAACAGGGCCAGAAATTCCACCGAAGTTTCCTTTTCGTGGAGTTGTCGGGCAAAGGTACTGCCATCGTTGAAGTGACCGCCACCCATGACAGCATCGGGTTCAGCCGCGGCTATTTTGTTAATGAAGGGAGCAAAGTCGGTGGTTTCGCTGTCGTACCCTTCGCTGAGCACAACTTCGTAGCCCAGACCTTCGGCATATTTTTGGGCCGCATTGACCACGTCGGTGGAGAATTTGGCATTTTCATAGACAAAAGCGATCTTTTTCGCATCGGGGTTGAGGCTACCTAATAAATCGATAGCCCCGGTAAGATAGCGACTGGCGGGGGTATAGAGCTGATAGACTAAAGTAAGCCCTTTTTGATAGGTTTCGTCGGAAGCGGCCCCGGTTGTAATCATGATGTTGCCGTAGGTTTCGGCAATAACGGCAGCTGCGTCGGTGAGACCACTGCTGTAGGGGCTAATTAAAAAATTGGCACCATCTTGCTCGATGAGGGTGGTATAGAGCGATTGAACCCGCTCTTTCGCACTTTCATCGTCATAGGTAACGGCCGCAAATTTCACAACAGTACCATCGGGCAAGGTAATGCCTTCTTGGTTAACCTGTTCCATCCATAATTCCAAACCACGGGTTTGGCCTCGTGAAGGAACTTCCTGAGCACCGGTTTTCGAAGCGGTGTAGCCTATTGTTACCAAGGTTTCGTTGCCGGTCATAGCTTCTTCAGCAGCCGGTTCCTCGGCAGCAACTTCGGCTTCGGTAGCTTCTTCTGCAGCTGGAGCAGCGGCTTCTTCTTGGGCCGGAGCGGCAGCTTCTTCTTTAGCTTCTTCTTGAGCCGGAGCAGCCGGTTCAGCGGGAGTTCCGCCACATTGGACTGCCGCAAAAATTAACGCCAATAGCATTACAAAAAGAGATAACCTTTTCATGTTCACCCTCCTGGTGATTTACATCTTTGTAAGTTAATAATATTTAAATGGTCACGAAATTAAAACAACAAATAATTGTTTGAAATGACACCTCCTTTGTTAATGCGGTATCTTTTTTGCAATGAATTACAGGGAATGTGACGAAGGAAATTGAGTGAGGAACTCTTTCGCCGAAGAGAAGAAGCCAATGAGGGCCGTGTATAGTATCTGAATGAACAGATAGGGGTTGGGAGTTGAAATATGCAGTATTCAATTTATTGTATTTGTGATATTTTTCTCGATACCGCTCCAAATTATCTTTATTGCACTTATGATATAGCTTTTTATTAGCTTTGTCATTGGACTAAGGATCTATATTTGTGAAGAAAAGTACTAATTAAAAACGCAAATATACGACTAAAGTACTAGATCCCCTTTACCTTGGCTTACTGGGAGCTATTTATTAGCCCACGCCTCACGGCGATAGCCACAGCCTCGGTGCGATTGCTAACATTAAGTTTACCGAGAATGTTGCTCACATGAATCTTTACGGTGCGTTCGGCAATCATGAGGGCTTCGGCAATGTCTCTGTTTCGCGATCCCAGGCTCATAAGGCGTAATACGTCTAACTCCCGTGGGGTTAGCTTGGGGCTGTCATTGGTCTTTTTTGGATTGCCGGCGGATTTCTGCTGAGGCGACGCCCCCGCGGGTTGGTCGATCATGTGCGTAAAGCGTTCCAGTATTCGAGCCGCAACCTCAGGATTAAGCAGCGACTCGCCCCGCGAGGCAGCGCGAACAGCTTCAACTAAACAGTTGGCAGGGGCATCTTTCAACAAATATCCGCGCGCCCCAGCGACGATGCCGTCATAAATATGATCATCATCAGCAAAGGTTGTTAAAATAATAATGCGCGTATCACCTGTTTGGGTATTGATTTGCTTAATGGCTTCCACGCCGTTCATGACCGGCATTTGTAAATCCATTAAAACGACATCAGGGTTCAGTTCTTCAACCAAATCAATTGCTTCCCGGCCATTGCCGGCCTCACCAACAACTTCGATATCATCTTCGGCGTCGATCACGGCGACTAAACCATGTCGTACTACAGGATGATCATCAACAAGAACTACGCGAATGAAGTCAGACATTGAAATATACCGCCTTTGTTTGGTACCATCATTGGTCGTTATTCAAATACACACTCATATCGTTTTGAGATGAGGCATGATAATAAAGATAATCTGTTAGAAGTCGTTTATGGCTTTGAAATATTTGTCAAGATGCGCTTTTGTTCGCCCACAGTATACCATGAAAGAAAAATAAAGATAGGTTACACGAAAGCCGCGGTCATCCATTTGGTAATTCTTGTCAGCAACAGCTTCAATGGTATAATCAACTGTCAAAATCAACGATCTTAGGAATGAGAATTAATTAACTTACCCAATTCTGTCGGATAATTTGTAATTTGTAACT
>JAGRBY010000276.1 GCA_020433835.1 Anaerolineae bacterium
CCTGCTCAAGATGTTTTTGGGCTTGTTCCCAACTATGTTGGCGAGTGTATAGTATACCTAAATGATTTTCAGTATGTGCCCGTCCGTGATCGTTATCAAGCTGCTCAAACAAATTCAAGGCGTAACAGCATAACACCTTTGCGCGATCCCAATACCCGCAATCGATAAAATAGTAGCCCAAATTCGTGCAAGCACGGGCTTCGTTAAAATTGTCCCCAATACGGCGGGCCAGGCGAATGACGCGCCGGTAGGCGTGTACCGATTCCTGGTAGCGGCTCTGCTGAAACAGTAGGCGGGCATTCAGTGTGGCTAAGGTTACTTCGGCAGCACAATCATGATGGTGGCGGGCGGCTTCGAGGGTGTTACTAATAGCCCAGTGACTTGCCTCCCACCAGCCACGTCGTTCTAGCAAAGGTGAAAAGCCAGTTACAATTTGATAGAGCTGCGGCCAGGCTTCGTCCATAGGCAAGGCCATCTTTACAGCCCGGAGAAGATTGTTATGCTCCTCCGACGGCAAATGATCCGCATCGGATGTTAAGCGGGTCTGCCAGTAACGCAGGTTGCGCATCGCCCCCGCTCGGAAAAAAGCGGTTCGCTGTTCAATATCATTCAAGGAAACGTGGGCCATTGGATCGCCTCATTGAGCAAAAAGGTTTCGGTCAAACGATGGATGGTATAGCGCCGTATCTCCAAATTCCCCCCTACCTGAACCAGCGAGAGGTTGGCTAACTGCTCCATGGCCTCCGATAAGTCGGCTATATCCAGTTGGCTTAAAGTTAGCAGCTGCTCTAGCGTGGGGTTTTGGGCCAGCGGCATCACCAGCAGGGCTTGACGGCTAACCGGCTTAAGCAGTTGCCAAGTTTGCCAATAGATAAAGCTGTAGAGAGCGTCGGCTCTTTTGCCTCGCACCTGTTTGAGATTGTCGAGCACGATGGATAGGGGCAGTATGGATAACTGTCCAACCACCAATTTTATAGCCAAAGGATTACCGCCCACAATATCATAAATTCGCTGTAGTTCGGACTCGGCCGCCTGAGCCAAGAGTGGCAGCCCGCGCGTAGTTGCCTCATGGCGCATAAAGTCCAGGGCATCCCCTGGCGTAAGCTCGTTCAGCGTGCAGCAGTAAACATCGGGCTGTGACTGTAGACTGTGGCGGCTGGTGAGTAGAAAGATGCTGGGATTGGCCAGGTCACGCAGCAAGGGCAGCAGAGTTTGGTAATCAGCTACGGTTTCCAAGTTATCAATAACAACCAGATGGGGCGTTTGTTTGAGCTGTTGGCTCAAAAGGGCGTGCTTTTGCGCTGGGGATTGGGTGAACTTCTGGCCGGGAGCAATCTGATCGAGCAGGTGATCGATTAGCGCTGCTTGGCTGAGGGCCGGAGTTTCTAACTGCGCTCGCTCAAAGTCCGGTAAAAATTCGTGCTGCTTGGCACTCACCCAGGCCACAGCCGGAAATCGGTCGCTCAACGCCATCTGCCGGATGAGGCTGTTGGCCAACGCCGTTTTGCCGATGCCGCCCAACCCCTCTATAGACAGCAGCCAGCTTGGTGTTGTAGAGGTCAGTCGGCTGAGCAGTCGTTTCAACGGCTGCTCGATACCAAACAGGCGGGCCGCCGGCGGCAGACTGAGCCTTTTTTCCAGCTCGGTTTGATAGACGCTTCTTAGTCGAATTTCTTTGTCATGCAGAATGTGTGTCAGCCGACTCAGAGCCTTTTCCTGGCGGCGATAGGCGGTAGCTTCACCAATGTTGAAGCGTCCGGCCACGGCGTGCATGACCAAGCCGTCCAGAAAACGTTTGCGCAGCAGATCGGCCCCTTCTGCATGGGTGAGGGCTAACTCATCCAGCGCTTCTAATAAAATTTGGTTTGTCGCCTGGCGTGGATCAGTTTCGTAATGCTGTTGATAGTGTTGAAAAAGACGGAGATCGCGAAAAGTGCCGGTTGCGCTATCGGCTTCGTGCCAGGCCTTGAGTGCCTGGTGAATAGTATCTCGAAGTGCTTGAAACGAGAGGTCGGGTTGTGGCATGAGAGCGTCCTCAAGAGAGATGGTTATCTTTGCTGTATGTGATTCCCCATTGGGGAAATATTTTTATTATAGATCGGATTTGGCAAGGCCAATTCTAACCATTCCAGTTAATGGTAGTTCGTGAATGGAGAGAATTGCAGAAGTTTTCTTAGAATAGCACAGCTTAAGCGTATTAACAACATAACTGATAGAAAAGTGATAGAAAAGTGGAGGGGGGCGGAGGATTTTGAGAAGAAATTGATGGAATACAATAGCGATTCTGATTTATGCTAAGCCCAAGCCTATAGGAGGGTGGAATATGCATGAGGGCCTCGTCGCGCGGTTGGGTTGCCGTTTTGTGGGGCGACAATTTTGATGAAAAAGCGACCACCATCTTTGTAACCGAACTCCGCGCCGCCGGGTTGTGGGTGAAGTTGGTAGGTATTAGCCCGCTGCCGATCAGCGGTGCGCACGGTTTAACGCTTGTACCCGACTTTACCCTCGATCAGGCCTTGGTCGCCGCTCAAGATGTGATGGGCATCATTATTCCGTATGCTTCGCCGGGCATCAAGCGCCTTAAAAACGATCCGCGTTTGCAGACGTTGTGTGCGCAGGCGCAAGCAAATGGGGCTAAATTCATCGTCAGTGCTGTCTTCTCGGCTAATTGGGCTGATGTAGGTTTGTTTTCGGTAATGGGAGAAAATCCTATTTTCTACGCCAACTCCGAATCGCTGGTTGCGTTTGCTCGTGATTTAGTAGAGATGTTATGGCGATAATGTACTTTGTTGCGCTAACTTTTTGTTGATGAGTTTCCCATTTCTCTTTAGATGTTGAGCAATTTGTAGTATTGCGCAGCCGGTTTCTGAGCTGTTGGCATGATATCCGTTTAGTCAGTTACCACTTTTTACTCACCAAAAAAAATTTTTTACTTTAATCAATCAAGAGGAGATTATTATGAGCTATGGAGAGAGCAATAAGAAAGACCAAGGACTATCCCGTCGGGATGCCCTCAAGACTTTAGCTGCAGCCACAGGTGCCACCGCGTTGTCAGCACTCCCGAGTAAATGGGAAACGCCAATTTTAGAAGGCGGCATCTTGCCCGCTTTCGCAGCAGGGTCGTCCGCTAGTGATAGAGAGATTCCCTTTACCAGTATTGTTGAACTTGATGCGCCGGGAAGTGGCCGAATACCCCCTCAAGAGAACGGATGGGTTGCTATTGTTGTTAATGATGGTCAGGTGCAGGCCGTTCAACCTACGGAAGCTCCTCGAGCCCAAGCAAACGGTTTTAAAGTCATTCCACCCATTCAGGTCAATAAACGACAGTTTGGTCTCCCAGAACCCAGTTGGACAAAAGTCTCAACGGTTACATTAGCCTATACCTTTATTTCGCAAACCAATATTTTTCCTGTCGATGGTACGAGCCTGAAACTTTATGGTGTGTCTGGTTATGTTGAGTATGAAGCCACGGTCGTATCTACTGTTACACAGCGAACCGTCATATTTAATTTTGACTTACCTGTTTATAATGGTGTTTTTTATTTCTCAGCCAGATTCGCTGAAACAACCGTTACTCTAACCAATAAGGTTGAGATTGACATACGAGAATACTATTCAGTTGGTATTTACGGCGGACGCTCTATTTACAATGAGCCGTTACCTAATCCACCCGTCTTATTAAGCGGCGTAACGGACGTCATTTCCCCTAATACGTGTGACCTTGGCGATGGTGGAGCGCTCGGTAGTCAAATTGGCGTCATCTTAAAGTATAAAGGTGGCACTGTAAAACCGGGGTCGGTTATCAATAATTTTGTCCTTTTCTTTCCCTCAGGTAGTTTATTTGTGTTCGACACCTCACCTAATCGTACATATATAACGCCACCGGATACTATCTCAACTGATGATATATGTATGCGTTTTGGTTCAGACCGGATTATTTACTACTCTGTTTGGATTACCGATGCAAATGGATTAAATAGTAATTCTATTGGGAACTACTTTGAAGCAGGTATTGGACTAAACTCAACCGACAATGGTCAGCCGGTCATTGGACCTGTCAAAGAATAATTTCTGTATTTCTCGAAGCAGCCCCGTTCCGCGCTCAGACGTAATCATTTTAGAGGAGTGCAACAGTCTCGATTAAGACAGCATCGCCAATGAAAATTTATAGGAGCAACAAAGCTTGCTTTGTCATTCGCGTTTGGATCAAAGTAAACTTTGTTGCTCCATGTCTGTATGTTCAAGGAAGGGGTACAGAAGCTCCGCTACAGCAACGAGAATGAAAATTGTTACCCTCTAGCGGAGTGAGTATCCTCAGATGCGAACGGGTTGGGCCAAGCCGCTTCCGCATCTGAGGCCTGTCCTGAGCGTAGTCGAAGGAATGCTCCGCTCCTCGCTTCCACAATCCCCCTAATCGAGAAAAATTAAAACCTTTCTCTGTTAGGGGGCGGTTTCTTTCATCATGAGCGACTCCGGTTCGGCGCGGCCAATCCGCCCAGCGCGCCCGGTACAAATTGAATCAAATAGAGAGGTTCTTTGAGATTGTGCAGGTGGCCTACATCGTAGGTTTCAAATGCCAGCTTGATCCGGCGCTGACCCATCGTTTCGACGAAAATTTCCATCGAGCGAATTTATTCGATACTTTTTTGTAAAATTGAGTCCGTTGTATATATTTACCGTTTGCCGTTTCTGCTCTGATTGACTTTGGCGACATCGGCATCTTTTGGTGCCACCGCCGTCCTGACGTGATCTCTGGCATACGGCGACTGATGGCGGAAATAGGTGTCGTACAGTTCGGCATAGTGACCGCCACGAGCCAGCAGTGCATCGTGGCTGCCTTGCTCGATGATACGCCCCTTTTGCAGCACCAAAATGCGATCAACCGATCGCACCGTCGACAGCCGGTGGGCAATGAGAATTGAGGTGCTGCATTTGAGAATCAAATCCATCGCCTCTTGAATTTGCGACTCGGTAAAGGGATCGACGCTGGCGGTTGCTTCATCCAAAATAAAGATGGCCGGCTGTTGCGCCAAAACTCGGGTGAGTGCCACCAACTGCCGCTGCCCCATCGACAGCCGCGAACCGCGCTCGCCGACATCGGTGTGCAGCCCTTCCGGCAGCGTTTCCAGCCATTCACCTGCCCCAATTTGACGAGCGACCGCCTCAATTTGGGCATCCGTCAGTTCCGAACGGGCATAGCGAATATTGTCGGCCACGGTGCCGCTAAATAGGAACGGAATTTGTGACACGATACCTAACTGTTGCCGGTAGCTGTGCAAATCGAACGAGCGAATATCGTGCCCATCAACGCAAATCTGCCCCTCTTGAAATTCGTAAAATCGGGTTATCAGCTTGACGATGCTGCTCTTGCCGGCTCCCGTATGGCCGACCAAAGCAATACTTTCGCCGGGTTGAATGCGCAGTGTAAAATCGTCCAGCACCTGCTCCTGGTCGCTGTAACGGAAATTGACATGGTTAAATTCGATGTCGCCTTGTAACGGTTCAACCGGCTGCTCATCGGTTTGCTGAACCAGCGGTTTGGCATCGATCAGGGCAAAAATCCGCTCAGAAGCCGCTAATCCAATTTGAAATTGGCTCCAGAAAACAGATAAGTTGATCATCGGGAACCAAAAGCGATCAACACTCGACATAAACAGATACCAAGCTCCAATCGTAATCGCCCCAATTTGGGCCGACACCCCGCCCCAGTACAGCAGCGCTGCAATACCAAAACTGGACAGAACGTTAAGCACCGGATACACATTGGACAGTACAAAACCGCGCCGCAAATTGACCTGGTACGACTGCTCGTTAACCTCAGCAAAGTCGGCGTAGATTGTGCGCTCTTGGCGAAAGTTTTTGGCGATACTGATGCCCGTTACCGCTTCTTGGATCGAGGCGTTGACCTGGCCCATCACCCGCGTGGCCTTGCGGGTTACAAAACGGGCTAGGCGTCGAAACAGAACAGTCAGAACAAGAACAAACGGCCCCAGCGCCAACAACACCAGCGTCAACTGCCACGAGATCGCAAACAGAATAATCAGCAGCACCACAACCAGCAAAATTTGGGTAAAGAGTTCGGTGATGAGCTGCACCACCTGCACAAATTCCTGCGTATCAGAAGTGATGCGGCTGATGATGGTGCCCGATTTAAACTCATCGAAAAAGGCCAGATCGTGGCTGATGGCGGCGCTGAAAGCATCGTGCCGCAGGTCGGCAACAACGTCGGCAATCAGCCGGGCCTGCACTCGGCGGCGCAGCCAGTTAGCCAGCCAGGTGCCCACACCAACCACAAACATTAGCCCAACCAATGTCCAAATCAGCTGCGGCGATGGTTTCCCTTCCAGCGCTCCCATCCCTTTCGACACAATCAACGGCTGGCCGGCTCCAGCCAGAGATACAATGGTAATAAAAAGAAAAGTCCACCATACCCTTTTCTTGTAAGGGACAAAATAGCTGGCAATCCGTTTAATCAGCTCGCCGTCAGTATATGTTCGATCGTATGCTTCTGTATCTAATCCGGCAAAAACAGCCATAATAACCTCTATAAATTGTTTTTGGAACTTGAACCTGGGTAAAACCCGGAAATCATAAAAACCTACTAAGGGGAATAAATCACCATGGAAAGTAAGAAGTAAAGCGTAAGAAATAGCACCATTTTTCCCTAATCCCTACTCCCTATCCCCTACCCCCTAAATCCTACTCATACCGCGCAAAAATCTTCCGATAGGCTTCCGACTCTTGCATTAGCGTCTCGTGCGTGCCGACCATCGCGATCCGGCCTTTGCGCAGCACCACAATTAAGTCGGCCCAGCGAATTTGCGATAGGCGATGGGTAATCAGCAGGGTTGTACGACCCGCCGCCGCCCGTTCGATGGCTTTCTGAATTTTATCTTCGGTGGCGCTGTCGATGGCACTGGTCGAGTCGTCCAAGATTAAAATTTTGGGGTCAGTCAAAAATGCGCGTGCCAGAGCAATGCGCTGCCGTTGACCGCCGGACAAGGTAACGCCCCGGCCCCCCACTTTGGTTTGATAGCCATCTTTGAACGATGTGACAAATTCGTGAGCCTGAGCCGCTTTTGCCGCCGCTTCAATTTCGGCTTGAGTGGCGTCGGGGCAGCCAAAGGCGATATTCTCGGCCAGCGTGCGTGAGAAGAGATAAATATCTTGCTCGATAACCGAAATCTGCTGTCGCAGCGCCTCTAAATTCCAGTTACGAACATCCTGCCCGCTGACCAACACTTCACCCTGGCTGGCATCATAAGTGCGGTTGAGCAATTTGGTAATGGTGCTTTTACCCGCGCCGGTTTGCCCCACAATAGCCACCGTTTGGCCTGGCTTTACTGTAAATGAAACATCCTCAAGAGCCGGGCTGATACCATTGTAGCTAAATGTCACGTGGTTGAATTGAATACTGCCATCCATCGTGCCGTCATAACCACCGGCGTTCTGATCCAACTCTGTTTCAGTGGTAATCAATTCCAGCACGCGCTTGGCGCTCGATACCCCGGCCGAAACGTAGGAATAAGCAAATTGGGAGGCAAAAGTAGGGAATTGGAACATAATCAGCATGGCGTTAAAGGCGACGACATCACCCAATTTAATAGCGCCCTGATCAAACAGAAGCAGGCTATGCAGCAGACCGCCGGCAAAAAGCAAACCTAACAGCAGCAGCGGATAATATTTCGCCTCGATGTCACCCTGCCAGGTATAGGCATCGCGCCAATTTTTTAATGCCGCATCAAATCGGTTAATCTCTTTGGTTTCCTGGGCTGCCCCTTTGACGGTCTCGATGCCGTCAATCGCTTCAGCCAACACCGTATTGAGCTGACCAAAATCGCGCCGAACGGCCTCGGTAGCCGGTCGCAGACTGGTGAGATATTCCCACAGCGCAAAAATGTACACCAGGGCATAAATAGCGGGGGCCAGCAGCAGCTGCGGATGAATCGACGGTACCAGAAAAAACGGAGCAATCATAAAAAACGCCGATCCAATCACCAAGTTCATACCGGGATTAAACAACAGATTGATCTCGCGCACATCGTTGGTAGCCCGCGCCATCAGATCGCCGGTGGCGTGGTTATCGTGAAACGACATACTTTTGCCGATAAGATTGAGATACAGCTCATCGCGCGTATCGCGCTCAACCCGCTGGCCGATAATCTCGCTACAAAAGTTGCGGCCCAGCATCAGCACCCCGCGTATAATTTGCGAGATAACCAGCGACAGCGCAATCCAGCCCAGTGCCGTCAAATCGTTCGACTCGGCAACAGCATCGAAACCCCAGCCGATGTGCATCGCCACCAATCCCGCCCCGATGCCGTTACCAAAGGCTCCGATAAACACACCAACAATATAAATTTTGTGGCGCAGGGCATGGGATAAAAGCCAGCGAATCGGACTGCGATAATCCGGCTGCCACGTTTTTTCTACGGAAAATTCTGAAAGGGTTGAGGATACGGTTGTCATAGCTATACTCGCTGAAAGAAAAATGTAAAACGTGAAACGGCGATGGGCAGCGTTTCACGTT
Organism: Anaerolineae bacterium; assembly: GCA_020433835.1. The sequence continues at coordinate 8,531 of JAGRBY010000276.1, forward strand.
TCATTGGGAAGGCTTTAGATATTTATCTAACGAACAGTAAAGATATTATGGCACAAAGCCTTTAAATATAAAAACCGCTACAAAAATTGTAAGCGGTCAGCTATCAGCATTCAGTTGTCAGCTTTACAAAGAAAGAACCCTTAGCGACATTATTACTTGACTTAGTAACTCAAAACTTATTTATGACAAAAAACTGAGGGCTGACAAGCTGATCGCTGAAAGCTAAAACAAAAAAGCCTTCCCTCGCCATTGAGAGAAGGCTTTTTTATAGTTTACGATGTCGGATACGACAATCTTACATCATACCGCCCATGCCGGGATCCATGCCAGGCATAGGAGCGGCACCAGCAGGCTCAGGAATGTCGGTGATCAGCGCTTCGGTCGTCAGGATCATGCTGGCGATAGAAG
>JAGRBY010000277.1 GCA_020433835.1 Anaerolineae bacterium
GCCAACCACCTGACCCGCTGCCCAAAGTGGCACACTGGCCAAGGTTTGAATTCTGGCCTGAATGGATGGGGCCAAACGTTTTGTAGGGTACTCAGAGGCGTCAATCACAACCGGCTGTTTCTTCGCTACGGCCTGGCCGGAAATCCCCTCGCTCACCTTGAGACGCTGAACCGATTTAATGAATTCGTCCGGATGACCATAATGCACAGCCAATAACAATGTTTCCTGCTTGGCATCCAGAAGATAGATACCACCCGTCTCGACATCCAGCGCCTCGAGCGTCGCCATCATCGCGCTATGGAGCGTTTCTTCTAAATTTAGGGATTGGGAGGTTGCACGGTTAATGGTGTACAGCACAGAGAGATGACGATTCTGACGGCGAGTTTCAGCATACAACCGCGCCTGCTCTATGCCTATGGCCATCTGTCGTGCCAGGGTAAGCAGCAACTCCATCCCGGCAGAGTCGAAGCTGTCTGGGGTGGGCGTACCCAGATTCATCACCCCCAGCAGGCCGGTGCGCCCCACCAGCGGTACGCCAGCTATCGACTGGATGCGCTCCTGTTCCAGAAGCTCTTTCAGTTCCCCCGGATACTCCGTCAGGTTGCCGATGATGATCGGCTCGCCCGTCTGGGCTACCCGCCCGGATACCCCTTCACCCGGCTTCACCCGGCTAGTAGCCCGAACGAACTTGTCACTTGTACCCCGATGCGCAACCAGGATCAGTTCGTTGGCCTCTTTATCGAGCAGCCGTATTGCGGCGAATTCGACGCCGGCTAAATGTAGCGCTTCATCCATAACCCGAGTGATTATCTCGTCCTCGTCCATCGCCTCGGTGACAATGGTGGCCATCCTGTTTAGTACGGACAAATCGGTTATACGGCGTTGCAGCGTCTTCTCTACCCGTTTGCGCTCGGTGATGTCATGGACAACGGCCAGCCCCAGTGTTCCTGGTGCGGCCGGGATAGGGCTGAGTGCGATAGTGGCGAGGAAGTTGCTGCCATCTTTATGCTGAGCGTACAATTCCAATCCTGTGTGCCCTGGGCGCAGACGCGGGGTAGCAAAATAGTCAGCCATGTGTTTAGCATGCCTGGCGCGGAGGCGTTCTGGTATGAGTGTTTTTACAGGCTGGCCGACTAACTCGGCGCGGGTATAGCCGAACAATGCTTCCGTCGGGGCGTTGACTGCCACAATCACGGCGCGATTGTCCACGACCAGCGCAGCGTCGGGCAGCGCGGCCAGCCAATCGAGGGCAACGGTTTGTGGTTCGGACGAGGCTAAAGGGGTATCTTCGGCAACGGAATCATTGTTGAATGGCGGGGGAAAGGCGTCGTTGGCGGGCAGCGTGGAAGTGTCCGGCTTTGTTTCGCGGGCGTTTTTTTTTGATGTCATACACAATTACTCCCTTCGTCATTGGAGGGGATGGATATGGTCAATTGTGGAATGGGCGAGTATGGCTTCGACTTAATAGGCAGACTAAGATGACCATTAAGTCGAGCAGGAGAATCTGTACCAAAAAACCAAGCTATCCCCTTAGCCCCGATTATAACTCCAAACTAACTGATTAGACCAACCACAAAATCCCTTTTTGAAACAATAGGAAAGGGTACCTCCAATTTACTTTAAACTATATCAGCTTTTCCAAAAGTGAACTAGTTTGTTTCGTTCTTTCTCTGAAACATACACCCCCTGAATGCGCCGGAGTGAGTTGCTGTTTGGCGCTTTGTACAGCATATCCCCCTGGCCAATAAGATATTCCGCCCCACCTTGATCTAAAATGAGACGCGATTCGGCAGTATCGGTTACGCGGAAGGCAATGCGGGCAGGAAAGTTGGCTTTGAGCGTGCCGGATAGGGCGTCGGTGTCGGCGCGAGGGGTTGATAAAATCAGGTGGACACCGGCTCCGCGAGCGCGTTGTGCCATACGGGTAATGGTTTGTTCGACCGCCTTGGCCGAGGTCATAAGTAAGTCAAACACATTGTCGATAGCAACCACAATGTAAGGAATAGTCTGTTTTCTGGATCGTTTAAGCTGCTGGTTGTAACCGGCAATGTTGCGAACCTGAATATCAGCGAAGCTTTGGTAGCGCCGGTCGATGACCTTATCAATGGTATTGAGCGTGTCGAGCGCCTGACTCGAACGTGTGACCACGGGGGCGAAAAGATGGGGTAGATCCGTATAGTCACGCAGCTCTATCGTTAGAGGATCGATCAGGAGAAACTGTAGCGCGTTGGGCGAATAAGTACATAGTAGACTGGCCAGGATAGCGTGCAGGCAAGTGCTTTTACCGGAGCCGGTTGTGCCGCCGATGAGCAAGTGCGGCAGCTCGGTCAGATCGATGACGACCGGCTCACCAACGAGGTCAAGCCCTAAGCCTACCTTTAAAAAACCGCCCATCTGCCGGAACGCTGTCGACTCCAGAATGGGGCGCAGCTTAACGGTAGTTTGCTGTCCACGGGGGTGAAGCACTAAAATACCCAGCGCCGGATTTTGGGGCGTAGGTTGAGCAATTTGAACGGTCGCACCGGACAAAGCAACGGCCAGATCTTGATCGAGATTTTTGATCTTTGACATTTGTACCGCCGACTCAGACGACAGGTTATAGCGGGTCAGGCGAGGCCCTTGCTGCACCTGGTGGATTTTAACGTCATAGCCCAGTTCGGCCAGCACTTTTTCGATGAGCCGTTTTTGGCGCAGCACGTTGGCCTGATTGGCAGCCGGTTCGCGTTCTTCCAGGAGTGTGTCGATAGGTGGCGTTGGCCAGGGTTGGTTTGCCATAGTTTACTGCATCAGCGTTCTGCGCTCATGAGATGCGCTTCTAAAAATGTTCGTAAAGTGGTGGGAGGGCGTTCTAACAGCCAGCCCAGGACGTTGGCATTCGCTTCAAAGTTATAGTGCTCATAATAGCGGAACATCTTTATCAATGTTTCGATTTGATACGTGCCCAAGCCCGCGTTCTTAGCGCCCTCTGTCCAGGCGTCAATAGAAATCTGTTGGGCCTCAATCGGCTGGCCTAATACGGCGCTCAACGTCGCGGCGACCTCGTGTTGGCTGGGATTTTCCGGCCCGGCCAGTTCATACGTGGCACCGCTGTGGCCGGGTTCGGTGAGCACTTTGGCAGCCACATCGGCCACATCGTTGAGATCAACGACGCTAAGCCGGGTTTCGACCGGATAAGGCACGCGATAAACACCTTGCGATACAATCGACTGCCAGCCGCCGAGGATATTTTGCATATAAGCTGCCGGCTGCAAAATAGTAAAATCTAAACCCGACGCAAACAGCATTTCTTCGACCCGCATTTTGTGCCAATGGTGGGGCATCGACTCAACTTGAGGGTGCAGCACGGAATGATACACAAAACGCTGTACTCCGGCTTGGCGGGCGGCAGCCGTAACTCGCTGACCGATAGCAATCTCATCCGGATGCATATTAGGGCAGATATGGTAGATGGCGTAACAGCCACGTGCTGCCTGGGTGAGATCGGCTTCGTTTTGTAAATCACCGACAAAACCTTCTTGCGCTCCGATAACTTTTACCCGTTCGATGTAATCGGTGCGGTAAACAAAGGCCCGTACGGGGGTGCCTCGATTAGACAATACTTGAATGAGGGCCTGTCCTGTTTTGCCGGCGGCCCCGGTAACTAATATCATAACAGCCTCGATGAAAATGGGGGTAGATACAATTAGTTGATTTTTGATGATAGTAAGGCATCATAATAAAGCAGTTTGTAGGAAAATACCAACTTTTGACCTATTGACATTTTGGCCCTATCCCCTGATAATCGGAGCAATTGTTAAACCTGCTAACAAGGTGTTTGACCATGACCTCACCTCAATTTTTGGAAAAACTGGCTGCCTACGTACCTATGCCGGTGGCACAAGCGATCTATCATCAACCGCAGCCGCTAACCGGCCCTAAATCGTGTCGTTATCCGGCTGCGGTTCTGTTTGCCGATATTTCCGGTTTTACGCGCCTTAGCGAGGTACTTAGTCGAACCGGCCCCACCGGTGCCGAGGAATTGACTCAACTCATTAACCAATATTTTACCCGTATGATTCGCATTGTACAGGATTATCACGGCCAGGTGGTTAAATTCTCCGGCGATGCCATGACCATCATCTTTCCGCTTGAAAGTTTCGATCTGGATGGAAGCGATTCGCTGGCAATAGCGGTACGTCGGGCCGGAGAGTGTGCGCTTGAAATGCAGGCTAAAATGAGCCACTTTGCCGATATCAAAATTTCGCAAGGGCGTGCCTCGCTGTCCATGAAGGTGGGGCTTGGCGTAGGCGAAATTTTAGAATGCAGTATCGGCGGAGCGCTGGGACGGTGGGAGTATGTGATTGGCGGGCATCCGTTGGTTCAGGTGGGCGCAGCCGAGCACCATGCTCAGCCCGGCCAAATTGTAGTCAGTGAGCAAGCCTGGGCTATCGCCCACCACTTTTTTAGCGGTGTCCCCATTGATGACGACGGCTTTGTGGTTCTCGAACGGGTTTTAGAGGTGCTGCCCAAAGTTCCGTCGATCCCCCTCGACTGGAGTAAAATTCCGCCGGAGCAGCATCTGCTGGCTGAAAAGGCAATGTTGTGTTACATCCCGGGAGCCATCAAAGCCCGGCTCGATGAACAGGCAGAATGGCTGGCCGAACTGCGCCGCATTACGGTATTATTTATCGGCATCGGCGGTTTTGATTACGACTCGCGCGAGATAGGCCCCCGCTTACAAAATTTCCTTCAGGCTGCCCAAGAAGTGACCTATCGGTTTGAAGGATCGTTAGGCAAAATTGCCATCGATGATAAAGGCACAGTCATGCTCATTCTGTTTGGTGCGCCGCCCTTCTTTCATGAAGACGATGCCACCCGGGCCGTCGCCTGTGCGTTGGGCTTGCAGGTTGTCGCCCAGGAGCGCCACCTGCGGATGTCGATTGGCATCACCGAAGGCTCGATTTTTGCCGGACCGGTTGGGGCACCCAACCATCGCGAATATACCGTTATCGGCAATACGGTTAACTTGGCCGCCCGGCTGATGGAATATGGCCGGGCCGGCTCGATTATTATCAGCCAGCGGGTCAAAACCAAAGCCGGGTCCCGATTTGTTGTTGAGGATCTGGGCAATTTATCACTGCGCGGCAACAGCGTCCCGACCCCGGCTTATTTGGTTACCGGCGAGCGCGGCGTGCAGGACGAAATTTTCAATCGCTATCTACTGCATGATGATCCGCTGGTGGGCCGTAAAGCGGAGCTGGAACACATGCGCCGAATTGCAGCCAAGGTACGTAAGGGCAATTTTCAACTGCTCTTTATCGAAGCCGATTTGGGGTTGGGCAAAAGCCGGTTGGCCGCCGAGTTGGTGCGCGAGTGGATGGTGGAGGGCGGTGTCGGCTATGGCAGCAAATGCGTAAGCTATGGTCAGCAGGTGCCATACCAGGGATGGCGCGAAATTCTGGTGGCGATTTTCGGCCTGACGCCTTCTTCTTCAACGGAACAAAAAATAGCCCATCTCGTAACCGGCTTGAAAGATCTGGTCGCGCCTGCGGAGCAGCCTGACTATTGGCTTGAGCGACTACCGCTGTTGGGCGATATATTAGGTATGAGCGTACCGGAAAGCCCGTTCACCCGCCATATTTCGGCCGAACTGCGCCGCGATAATACGTTTGCTCTGGTTGAGGCTATTTTGCGTCACCAGGCGGGTCGTCATGCCCTGCTCATTCTGCTAGAAGATATTCAGTGGGCTGATGATCTGTCGCTTAGTTTGGCCGCCTATTTGGCCCAAAATTTAATCGGCAGCGCGATTTTTATGGGGTTGCTTTATCGCCCGGAAGCCAATTTACAGAACCTATCGCCTGCCATAAACTCTCCTTATGCCCATTCGATGCGTCTCCATCCGCTATCCGATCAGGAAAGTATCGACCTGGTTAGAATTTTGCTAAAAGGTCGATCGGTGCCACCCGAAGTGGAAGAGGTTATTTTAAGCAAAGGCCAGGGCAATCTCTTTTTTCTGCAAGAAATCACCAACCGTATTTTAGATGTGCTCGATAACCAGAAAAGACAGACCGATGACCTACTGGAAATGTTGAATTTGCCCGACACCATTCAGGAGGTTATTCTGGCCCGTTTCGACAGACTGTCGGAAGCTGAGAAACTGACGTTGAAGATCGCCTCGGTTATTGGTACCCATTTCCAACGGCTGCTGCTTTCTGAAGTGCACCCCATGATCAACGCCCAATTTCGGCTGCCCGAACAGCTCGATCGCCTGGAGCACGAGAATCTGGTTCGGCTGGAGCAGCCGGCTCCCAAATGGGAGTACGTCTTCCGCAGCGTCATCGCCCAAGAGGTGGTGTACGAAGGGCTTCTGTTAGCCCAGCGTCGCCAACTGCACAGTATTGTTGCCGAAGCCTTGGAGAACATCGCCCCGGACGAAGTTGAGCAGCTTGCCTTTCATTATAAACGCAGCGACAACTGGCAAAAAGCGCTCGAATACCTCAAAATTGCCAGCCAACGAGCGCGGCGCGAAAATGCCAATAACGCGGCCATCGGCTATTATTCCGAGATTTTGAGCTGCTTGCAAAATCTATCGACCGATATTGTCACCCCCGACTATTGGGACACCCTTTTAGAGCGGGCCAAACTGTACAATTTAATCGGCTGGCGTGATGAAGAGTTGGAAGACTTGGGCACCCTGGGTATTATGGCCGAGGCGCTTAACGATGATACCCGACGCGCACTGGCTGCCCGCCAGTGGGCGCGGCTATATGAAACCAGCGGCGACTACACATCGGCCCTGGAAATTAATGGGCGTTTTATCACGCTGGCTCAAACCATCGACGATAAACGGCTGTTGGGTGAAGGCTACAACTATCAGGGTCGATTGCTTTACTTGTGCGGTCAATATGAGCCTGCAGGTGATTATCTACAGCAGGCGTTTGATATTGCCGAACAAACCCAGGATGAAGAAGCTAAAGCCGAATGTCTCCACAATCGCGGGCTGGTGGCGCACTATCAAGCCAAATACGATGCCGCTTGCCAAGATTTTCTCGATGCCATAGCTTTGTGGCAAAAGCTCGACCAGAAGTTGGCGTTGGGCCGCAGCCTGTCAAACCTGGGCGAAGTATATTATGGTATGGGCCACTATGCTTTAGCGCGTCGAACCTACCAGCGAGCATTGTCGCTGCACAAAACCATGGGCGATAGAACCGGAAGGGCTTTGGCTCGCTACGGTTTAGGCAAAGTGGAGCGCAGCCTGGGCAACTATACCCAAAGTAAGCGTTTTCTTGAGCAAGCTTTAGCTTTTTACCAATCTATCGGCGACCGCCATATGGAAGGAAGCTGTCTGTCTGATCTGGGCTTGCTTTACTGCCGGCTTAAAAACTATGGGGCTGCCACCATCTATCTCGATGAAGCCGTCACCATCTTGCGCGAATTAGAAGCACCTTGGTGGTCGATGGTCAGAACGTTAATCTTTTTTGCCTGGTCGCTTCACGATCAGGGCCACTTTGAGGAAGCGCAAGAATATATCATCGAAGCCTTAGAAATTGAGCGCGACACGCAGCGCCAGGTTGCTTTGGTTGAAGATATGCTTCATTTGGGCCGAATTGCGATGGCACTTCATAATCTTGACGATGCAGAACGTTGGATTCAGAACGTTGTGTACTACCTCGATCGCCAGGGTGTGCAGGGCATCGAGCATCCGGCTTTGGTATATTTAACCTGCTATCGCATTCTCCAGGCGGCTGGTCACAGCGACCAGGCTAACCGGCTGCTGCTGCAAGGTTATCACTTTATCATAAGCCAAGCCCAAGAGATTGATGATGCCGCTACCCGCCAAAGTTACCTTTCTAACATCCCCGAACACCAACAATTAAAGAATCTTACCACCAAGCCAGCCAAAATTAGCTAAAAAAATTAGCCTAGCCTATAATTTTAGCAAACTTGCTGGTCACATAGAGAGAACAAAATACCTCGCAACGTTATAAGATAACTTGAGATGATGACACCGCTCCGTAGCTAGGCTTAAGCAGCTACGCTATTACTTCGATTACTGCTATCGAATACGATACGAAATCCATGACGGTTTTCTTGAACAGATCGGCTCAGAATATTCCCTGGTGCAGGTTTATTTTGGCGTGCTTCACCGCTCGCCAAGGTTCCCTACAACAGAACAGTAGTTATTTTCGGGGAACCTGGACTTGCTAAGTCATAAAGCTATTTCAAAGATGTTTTGGTAAAAGTACAGCGATGTACATGTGACCCCATTCAAAATTCAATTCCATATCCTTTAAGGAGATAATGTTAATGAGTACCAAATCTCAGTTTGTAGACCTTACCTTGCGAGACGGACACCAAAGTTTGGCAGCCACGCGGATGACCACCGAGCAAGCGATGCGCGTTTTACCCATCATTAAAGATGCCGGTTTCGCCGCATTTGAGTTATGGGGCGGGGCCGTGCTCGACAGCAGCATTCGCTTTTTAGATGAAGATCCGTGGGAGCGTTTAGCCACCTTCAAAGAAACTCTGGGTGGCGGCGAAAAAATTCGGGCGCTGCTGCGCGGCCAAAACCTGTTTGGCTACCAACCCTCTGCCGATGACCTGGTTATTTCTTTCGTTAAAGAAGCGGTGCTGACCGGCGTGGGCATTATGCGTATTTTCGATGCGCTAAACGACTGGCGTAACCTACAAACGTCAATTTTAACCACTAGAGCCTATGGCGGTGTTGTAGAAGGCGCTATTTCCTATACCACCAGCCCGGTACATACCACCCAATACTTTGTCGACTTTGCCAAAAAGCTGGAAGATGAAGGGGCGCATCAAATTGCCGTGAAAGACATGGCCGGCCTGCTTTACCCCACCGATGCCTTGGACCTGTTCAAAGGCCTTAAAGAGAACCTTTCAGTACCCATCGTGCTGCACAGCCAC
>JAGRBY010000278.1 GCA_020433835.1 Anaerolineae bacterium
AGGGTCTTTTGTTTTGTTTGAACTGAAATCTTTAGGCTTGCGCTTCCGCTGTGGTTCGACCGGTAACGCGCCGAACGAGCGTGCCAAACTCACCCTGACTCCAGGAGACCAGAATTGGCACGGCAGTAAAGATAGAGGAGTAAGTTCCGCTGACAATCCCGATGAGGATAATCGCAATAAATTGTCTTACTGTGGCCCCTCCAAAGAGAAGAATAGCCACTACCACAAAGGTCGTACTAATGGAAGTGACAACACTACGCGTTAGGGTTTCCAGCAAGCTGCGATTACAAACTGTCTCAAACGCTTCGGTGCGGTAGCGAGGTAAGTTCTCGCGGATGCGGTCAAACACGATAATGGTGTCGTGGACGGAATACCCGATGACGGTTAGGATCGCCGTCAAGAAGAGAGCATCCACTTCCCAGCCGGCAATGACGCCAAAAATAGCGAACGCGCCGGAGGTAACTAAAATATCGTGCAGCATTGCGGCGATTGCGGCGATACCGTATCGAAAAGCGTTGGGCACAGAGCGGAAGGCGATGATAAAGAAGATAAGAATAGCCACGGCGGCGGCAATAACCGCGTAAACACCGGCTTTGGTTACTTCTTGGCCAATGGTTGGCCCAACCGCATCGAATCGGAGTTCGGTGAAGTCACCAAGTTGCTCACGTAATTGCTCTTGAATAGCTACTTTCGCCTCGTCATCGAGAAACTTAGAGCGAATGAGGATGGTTTGCTCACCTAACTGTTCGGCTGTGGTAACCGAGGTATCGTTAAAGCTTTCGCCATTGTGGGTAAAGTTGGTGAAGATTTGGCGCACTTCAGAAGGCTGCGGTGGTTCTGCAAATTGAAGTTCCATTAAAGAGCCGCTGGTAAAGTCGATACTCAATTTGAGCGGTGTACCGAACTGTACAGTCGAAATGACCATCGCCAGCAACCCCAAGGTAATGAGTACGGCAGAGAAAACATAGTACGATCGGCGTTTGCCGACAATGTCGAGAAACCAGTTGGCCCAGCTGGGGGCTGTTTTATCGCCGGTTTCAAGGGTGAAGCCCATAAGCAAAGGGTTGTTTTTGACTTTGTCACCACTTAGGGCAAATACAAAACGAAGTAAGGTGCGGGTAACGGTGACGGCAGTAAAGATGTTGGTGAGCACACCCAAGGCCAGCGTAATCGCAAACCCTTTTACAATACTGGCACCAAAGTTCGAGCCGAACCAGAAAAGAATCAGGCAGGTAATGAGCGTACTGAGCGCCGAGTCGCGAATAGAGGGCCACGATCGAGCAAAGCCTTGTTCAGTGGCTAATTTTAGGCTGCGACCGTTGCGCAGTTCTTCTTTCATCCGCTCAAAAATAAGGATGTTCGCGTCGACAGCCATCCCGACCGATAGTATGAAGCCGGTGATAGCGGGTAGCGTCAAGGTCACGGGAATAATTTTGTACAGACCAAAGTTTAAAAGTCCGTAAACAGCTAGCGCCAGAGCCGCGGTAAAGCCGGGCAGGCGATAGTAGATAATCATAAACAGAAGAACAATAATAAGACCGATAGTTCCGGCTCGGATACTGCGTTCAACCGAGTCTTGACCCAGCGTTGGCCCTACCGAGCGATTCTCGACAACCTTTAACGGCACCGGTAGCGCCCCGTAGCGAAGCTGGATAGCGAGGGCCTGGCCCTCTTCCAGTGAGTCACTGCCTAAAGAGATGGTTCCTCTGTTATCGATACGAGCATTAACGGTGGGGCAAGAGAGAACAACTTTATCGATGACGATACACAGGAAGTTGCCGATGTTGGCTCCGGTATATTCACCAAATTTTTGACCACCTTCGGTGGTAAGGGCAAAGTTGATCTCAACAACGCGGGAGTTGGGGTTGAGACCGGCATTATCGACATTTGCCAGATCACTCCCGGTGATGATGGTTTCGTAGACTCGTGCCGGTGGTGTCTCACTTTCCCCTTCGGCTGTGGCTGCATCTGTCTCCGGGGTTGTGTCGCCGCCGAAAGAGGTCTGGATAACCGTACCATCCGGTACGGGCCCGCTACCAGCATCGACAAATTCCAACAGTCCAGTCTCGCGTAGGGTGCTGATGGCCATCTCGGGATCAGATATACCCGGTAGTTCGACAATCATCCGATTATCACCCTGAAGCTGTACCAGCGGTTCGGTGACGCCCAAACCATTGACGCGGTTGTCAACGATAATACGGGCTGCTTCCATTGCCCCATCTTGCAGTTCTTGCCCTTCCGGCAGGTCTGCTTCGAGCACAACTTGCAGACCACCTTGCAGGTCTAAACCTTTGTGAATCCGAATGCTCCGCTCTTGATCGCCTTGCCAAAATAAGAGCGAAGCCCACCACGGAGCAGGCTCCTGCGCACCGAGATCCTGTTCGGCAGGAGAACGGTAGGTGAGGTTGGCCGTTATAATCCAGATTAAGGCCCCTGTAAGTAATAAAATACCGATAAGTTTGCTAATATTTCTTTGATCCATAGGTAGAGTAAAACCTTACTACATCAATTTAGAGTGCCCATGCTTAGAGAAACACGGGTTTATACGAAAGGTGTCAACATGATAGTGTAGCACACTTTGAGCATTATCAAAAAATTCCTGATGACTGTTGCCCCAGGGATTTAACGTCTGGAAAGCGTTGAAATTACTTTAATTTGGTTTTGATCAAGTTATAAACTTCATGGGGTTCGGCATGACGTTTCAACGCTTTTTTTGAAAAAATAAGTTCGCCATCAACCATGATTTCAAAGACACCGCCGGATGAAGGTATAATTTCTAAGGATGTGATCTTAAATTCCAAATCTTTATCCCACATAATTTCGCTCATTAAGCTCACGGCTCGGGGCGTATAATTTCACTTACGGCAGTATTCAATCGAAATAGTAGACATTGTTGTTTGTTGTCCTTAAATAAGCCTTCTTACATTTTTTGCCGGCGAGTTTTGCGTTGTACGGGTGGGCGACGCGTAAAGCGTTTGGCGTATTCGGTTGAGCCGGGTTTCATAAACGGTACGGAAATTTTACCGCTTTTGACCAGCACAATAAACAGCCCTATCAAGGCAAAAATAATGGAGATAATCATTGAGGTGCTCACCGGCGTACCAAAGAAGCGCGGCTGGTCGGGCCGGAAATACAGCTCTATCCAGGTGCGGCCAATCCCGGCGGCAATCAGCGATAATCCGGCGATGACACCGGTGCGTAACTTGTCACCATGTTTGACAATGAGATAAATGAGAATACCGGCAAGTACCAGGTTCCAGATCATCTCATAGGCAAATGTAGGGTGAAAACGGGTGGTCTCAATGGGATATGCGGACAAGTCATTCCACGGCGGCAGCCGGTGTTCGGCCGCAATGGGGATGCCCCAGGGTAAGGTTGTCGGCGGGCCGTATAGCTCTTGGTTGATGAAGTTGCCCCAGCGGCCGATGGCCTGACCAATAAGATAAGCTGGGCCGATTGCATCGGCGATGAGCCAGAAATCGATATTGTTACGCTTGGTGTAAAACCAGGTAACCAGAGCGCCAACCATAACGCCGCCTAAAATATTGAGGCCACCTTCATTGATAAAAAGAATTCTAATGGGGTCCTCTAAATACCGTGTTCCGCCGCCGATAATATCAGAAAGTACGTACCACAATCGCGCACCGATAATACCGGAAATAAGCAGCCAAATAAGCAGATCCCAGACTAGGTTGGGGTCTTCATTTTTACGCTTAACGTACCAGGATGCGTAAGTGGAGGCAATTAACACCCCTGTTACAATCAGCACCCCATACCACCGTACGGTTAACTGCGTGAAGCCGAGGTCTAAGGAAAAAATAATTGGATCGATCACAACGTTACTACCCTTCTTTATTCAAAGATTCCGGAAACTTCGATTTATTCAAAATTTACAGGACTTATACAAAAGTCATGTGACAGTCACTTATTGGTCATAAATCAGTATTGGATTAGCCCAAATAGGTCGATTTAAAGCGTCTAAGTGACTGTCACCTTTATAACTGGAAACTTCGATTTATTCAAAATTTATTCAAGATACCCCAAAGCCTGGAGTTGTTTAATCATTTGCTCATCATCCAGATTAACCGTTTGTTTGGTTTGCCAACTGCTTGGCTGGCGCTCGGTTGCTTCCTGAACAAAAGTTTTTAGCTTTTTCGTTAATGTCGCCGTGAGTTGGCTCTGTTGAGCGGCAATGTCGTACGTTTCTTGGGGATCGATTTTTACATTGTACAACTCTTCTGGTAGTCCCTCAACTTTAACCACTTTATAGCCGTCTTGGTAAATACCCCAGCGCTTGAGTTTGCAGTGAAACGGTTCGATCAGCTGCGGTGTGCGTTTTTCCATCATCGACAAGAAGGTTGTCGGCGGGTAGGCTTCTACAAAAACCAAACCTTGTTCAGGATCGCGCCCTTGAGCGGTTTGGGCCAGGCTCATTTGTTGTACATCGATATCGGGTCGATGTTCGGTTTTAGGAACATCGACATGGGCGGCATTGAGTACGGTGTGGAAAATACGCCGGGTGGAAATGGTTTCGTCGATACGCTGACCGGCCGCCATCTGTTCCGGGAATTTGATGATTAGCGGCACATGCACCAGCTCTTGGTATGCCACAAACGAATGACCTAAAAAATTGTGCTCGCCGATGCCTTCGCCGTGATCGGCCACGATGATGGTTAAAATATTGTCGGCTTGACTCAGAAATTCGAGCAGTTGAGCCAATAGATGATCTTGATAGTTGACTTCAGCATCGTAGACATCATTTAGAACAGCGTTTTCTATTTCATCAAGCGGCCCTTCGACGGGCAGCAGCCAGCGGAAGGTTTCGACATTATAGCGCCGCAAAAAGTCGCGATAGGCCCGATCTTCTTTAAAGTAAGGTGCGAATTTTTCAATAAATGTGTCCGGCGGTAAATAGGGCAGATGCGTTTCCATTAAATTGAAAAAGAAAAACTGCGACTTACCAGCCGAATCCATCTTTTGAACCAACTCAGTTACGTCGCGAATACTATTGGCTGTGTGCCCCTTAAAATTCGCTAAACCCGACCATAGCGGTACAAACCAGGGATGCAGTGAAGCTTGAAAGAGAAAGTCGGAATGGGCAAAGGCATTTTGAACCGGATACGACAATTTGCGAAGCTGCTGCGTGTACCATTCCCACAGTCGGTTGATGGGGCTGGGCAGCCGGTTCGATCGGCGCGGAACTGAAGGCACTGCCCCACAATAGTTATAAAATTTGTTAAATCCCCGCTTAAGGCCGTTGTTGAGCACGCCTACAAGCGGATTGTTGCAAAAGCCGGTTGTTTGATAACCATAAGCGCTTAACAGTTTTGCCAACGTATCAAAGCGACCATCAAGCGTGGCGTGAGCCTGGAGCGTCTGGTGGGTGGTTGGATATTCTCCCGTAAACATCGAAGCGTGAGCCGGAATAGTCCACTGTGCGGGAGAGATGGCGTTTTCAAAAATGGTGGCGCTTTCAGCAAAGTGATCGATGTTGGGCGATGTTTTTTGGTGATAGTTATAGAGCGATAGTCTATCCCGCCGATGTGTGTCGAGCACAAGCAAGACCACATGGGGGAGATTGTTTTTGGACATACAGGGTGTAACCTCTCCTAATCAAATTCATTACGAGCGAGCGTGTGGTTGAAGTTCGCGGTGTAGTGTGTAATTTTACGTACACGTGAGGATAAAAGCAATTTCGGTTAGGTATGGCTTGATGAATTGGGCGTGTTGAGAGAAGAGGGTGGCGTGTGACGAGAAAATTTTCGCCGCCAGAAGAACAACCCCAGACCAAGAGCAATGAGCGCTAAACTAACAATTTGGGCTGTGGGGATACCCGACAGTGTCCAGGCATCAGGTCGCAGTGACTCGATGAGAGCGCGTCCAACGGGATACCAGAGCAGGTATAACGAGAACATGTCGCCATCGAGCCATTTATCCGCATACTTCCGGCCGAGCCAGAGAAACAGACCAAAACCGATAAGATTCCACATCGACTCGTAAAAGAACACAGGATGAAAAGTAGTGCTTAGCGGATAAACCGTTAAATCATCATAGGGTGGAATACGTTGGTTAACATTGGTAATTGTAATGCCCCACGGCAGCGTGGTCGGTGGTCCGTACAACTCTTGGTTGAAGTAATTCCCCCAGCGCCCGATAGCTTGAGCCAGCAGCATGCCCGGTGCTAAAATATCGAGCCAGCGCCAAAGGTTAAGGTGATGCCGTTTGGTATAGAGAACCACCGCCAAAAAACCACCCACCAGTCCCCCAAATATGCCGATGCCGCCTTGCCAAATAACCAGCGCGGTAGGGAAAGGAATCTGCACCCCAAATAACGAGAGGGTTGTAAAAGGGTTTTCGCTGAAGTAGTAGCTAAAACCTCGATTGCCCCCTGCCGGTGATGAAAAAATATGGTAGAGACGTGCGCCAATAATACCCAAAATCATGCACCAAATAAGCAAATCCCAGACATGATCGGGGTCTTCGTTACGGCGTCGCGCTTCTAAAGTGGCGATGTAAGCACCCAAAATAGCCCCGCTTACAATCAACAAACCGTACCATCGAATAGCAAATGGGCCTAACTGAAAAATAATAGGTTCAGTCGGTGATGGCATAGTACGCCTTTTCCTTAAGATTATCCATAAAGCACTATACACGCCCAAGGCATGGCAGGCAAATACCAAAAAGATGCTACATATTCCAGAAAAACTATGGTATAATAATGGCGAAGTATAAAAAATTAATCATCAAGGTTAAAAATAAATTTTGATTGCTCCGGATAAGCTTGTTCTATTCAGTAATTTTGCTAAATGTTGGCAAGATTTAGCGCAAGGTCAACTTTTGCTCCTGTCACCTCAAGGCGAGGTGCTAGGAGGAGCAGCTGGCGATAGCCAAATGGTGAACTGGCAAAATTTACTAAACCAGCTTTCCGGCATGCCGTCCGAACCGATTTTCCTCAATACATCACATCATAATATTCTTGCTGTTTCTTTGGCTCGAAACGGTCAAAATTTTGGGTATCTGTCTGTTTTTGACGCCCGTGAGAGGGATGCTCCCCTGCTAACCCTAAGTAAAGAAGCACTCGTAATGAGTCTGGTTAGTGAACATGCCCTTGATTCAATGACCGATGAACTTATCGGGGCCTGGAATCAACTTGAACTCATCTTTCGTGTCACCCAAAATTTAACCGTTACCTCCAATTTAATCGCTACCCTCCGATCTATCATTCAAGAGACTCAGCGTGTTATAGAATGTGAGGATGGTTTTATTCTGCTGCGAACGTATCAGGGCTTTACTTGTGTCACCAGCCGCGCCCAGAATATTGATTATAATGAGGCGTTGTTAAATAATTTGCTTAGAACAAACGGGGTAATGGT
Organism: Anaerolineae bacterium; assembly: GCA_020433835.1. Next base: position 7,374 of record JAGRBY010000278.1, read on the forward strand.
CTGTAATAACATTACCCTGTGTGAGTCAATTTGGGGACTGGCCCCCGATTACGTTAATAGTTTGCTGGCAACCTCGTTAGAAGGTATAGACGAAGAGGTTCAAGCGGCTATCGGTTTGGTCAATAAAGATAATAACCACTTTACAGCCGGCGACTCAAAATTATTGGCAGCTTTGGCTCAACAAGTTGCGGTTATTATTAAAAACTTTCTCATTCACGAAAAAGTAATTGCTGAGGAACGGTTGAGCCGTGAGCGGGAAATTGCTGCCGAGATTCAGGAAAGCTTTTTGCCGACTAAGCTACCGGAAGTGGGTGGCGTATCAGTAGCCGTCTCCTCAATGCCGGCTTCTGAAGTGGGAGGCGATTTTTACGATTTTATCACCACAGATGATCGCTACCTGACCTTGGTCATTGGTGATGTGTCGGGCAAAGGTATTCCGGCAGCTATGCTCACCTCAATTACCCGAACAATGCTGCGCGTTGAAGCAATGCGCGGTGAGCCACCCCACAAAATGATTGAACAGGCCAATGTGGTTTTACATCAAGACTTAAATCAGGCCGATGCGTTTGTGACGGCTTTTGTGGCGACCGTAGATACTTTGGAAGGTACCCTCACCTACGCTAGCGCCGGTCATCCCCCCACATTGGTGTATCGAGCCGACACCCAAGCCATAGAACAGTTAAAAGCGACCTCTTTGCCCATCGGCGTTTTTGGTTATCAAGAGAGCCGACCGGCAATGGTAAACTTGAATCCCGGTGATACCCTGGTCTTTTACACCAATGGTGTCATCAAGGCACAGTCGCAAAATAATGGTATTTTTGGCTTTGAGCAACTGTTTGAAATTGTCACGGCCCACGCAGCCGAGTCTGCTGAGGCTTTGCAGCAGCATATTCAGGCAAATCTATATGATTTTTATCGACGTGGCCCTAAAGATGATGCCACGCTGCTTATTGTCAAAATGTTGCCCTACGCAGAAGGTACAATGTCCCGTTCCGGCTCCACTCTGATTAATACCGTCGATTTCCTTTACCCGGCTGATATCGATTATTTGAGTGAAATTTCTCGTCAGATTTCCTCAGCCTGTCGAGAACTGCCTCGCTTACCGTCCGGTTCTCGTGGTGACGATTTTATTTATCTGGTTGAACTCGCTATATCCGAAATTTGTACAAATATTATTAAACATGCGTACAATGGAAAAAAGGGGGAAATTAGTGGGCAACTTCGGCTGCTTGAAAGCGGTATTGAGCTAGATTTTTTTGACCAAGGGGATAGCTTCGATCCTGATGCTGTTCCTGAACCAAAAGCGGATCCTAATCATCTTGTAGAAGGTGGCTTTGGATTACATATTATCCGGCAAATTATGGACGTTGTCTCTTATAACTCTCAGCCGGATAAAGGCAATCATTGGCACCTTATTAAATATTTACCCGATTAATATCGGTTTAGTAAACCATAAATTGCATCAAAACTTTAGAGAGACTAAAATACATAAGTTCTCTTTTATTTTGACGACTAG
>JAGRBY010000279.1 GCA_020433835.1 Anaerolineae bacterium
GGCTTTTGCGGCCCTGTATGGCATGGTCTACCTGAGCCGAGGTGTCGGACGCTACTGGCCCTCAGCACAAGGTCGCGTAACTACAATCATCAGCATCGCGCTGTTGGCCGTGGCGCTGATCTGGCAGCTATTTCGCGGCTACTCACCACTGGCGCTCGACTCGCCCCATTGGGAGATCACCGATCACGACCGGCTGGCCCAACGCTTCATCGCGCAAATTCCGCCTGAGGCCTCGCTGGCGGCACAGGGTAAACTCTACCCCCATCTCAGCAATCGCCTGATCGCCTACCAACTGCCCGACGTCAACGACGCCGAGTACGTCTTTTTCGATGTAACTACCGGCACCTGGCCGGTACACCCCAACGATATCTGGGCCATCGCCCAAGAGCTGCTGGCCTCCGGCGACTATGGTGTTCTCGATGCTGCCGACGGCTATCTGCTGTTACAGCGCGGACTACCCAACAGCGACTATCCCTCGGCCTTCTACGATTTCGCTCGAGCGCCTGAGGCCAAACCGCAATATCCCGTGCAGGTCGATTTCGGCGGTAAGCTGCGGCTGTTGGGCTATGACATCATCGACGACCAGCGCCGCGAAGAAACCGCCGTTCGGCTTTACTGGCAGGCCCAACAGCCGCTCGATCGCCATACCCGCATTTATCCCTTTTTCCTGAATTCTCAAGGCCAGGTCATCGAGACCACCGAGCAGCGTCCGCTGCTAACCCAACTCTGGTTCCCGCCCCATCTGTGGCAGCCCGGCGAAATCGTCACCACTGAGACAATGCCCTGGGCCTTGGGCGACCGCTGGAGTCTGGCTGCCGGCGTACTGACCGGCAACAACTGGTCGGACTGGAGTCAGCGCATGCCGGTGCAGCCGGAACTCACGCCCGACTTGCTGCGTCGCTTCGAGGCCAACACCTGGGTGCGCCTGGGCAGTTTCGAGCGCCAGGGCCGCGAGTTGGTCGACATTGCACCGACAGAGCAAAATACGCAACCAACCCATCCTTTACAGGCCAACTTTGACAACAAAATGGAACTACAAGGCTACGATTTGTCACCCACAACCGAAGGCGGGCAGGATTTAGCCGTTACCCTTCACTGGCGGGCGCTGTCGCCCATCCCCCAAAACTACAACGTCTTTGTGCATCTGGTCGATGCCGACGGGCAGCTTATCACCCAACACGATGGCGAACCGTGGTGGGAACTCCCCCTGCCGACCAGCACCTGGCAGCCCGGCGAAACCTTACGCGACCGGCACGTTCTAACCCTGCCGCCCGATGTGCCGCCGGGTACGTATCGCTTGCAGGTGGGCGTTTACTATTGGGAAAATCTGGAGCGCCTGCCCGTGCTGGAAAACGATACCCCCATCAACAACTTCGTGGAGTTGGGCAGCATTACGCTGGGCCAGTAGCCGGAACCGAGCGATTGATGAAAATTTCGGTAAAAGTGCTGGCTTTTTGGCTGGCTTTATTTCTTTACGCGGTCTACCTGCTGAGTTTCTCCGGCCATTTTCATGTGATGGATGAGTGGGTCGGTTTTGCCCCGGCCAACAATTTGGTTCAACATGGCCGGCCCGATATGAACCAGTTTATCTGGACCAATCACTGGCAGGCTATTCCACCCGGCTTTTGGGGTGTCGATAATCATCTCTACACCAAGAAAGCACCGGGGATTTCGATCATCACGGCCCCGCTCATCTGGTTGGGGCATCGTATCCCCGGCCTCAACGTTGTCCACGTGGGCTTACTGGCCAATATCCCGGTCACCGCGCTGGTTGCCGCGCTGATAATGATCTGGCTGGTTGATTTGGGTTTTTCCCAAAAGGTAGCCTTCGCTACGGCATTGGGGTATGGGTTATGCACTATTGCCTGGATTTATGCCCGCATGTTTTGGGAACCGGCGATGCAGGCCTTATCCTTTTTGGTAGCCGCCTGGGCCGCCCATCGTGCCGTGCGATCAGACACCGGCTCGCGCTGGCTGTGGATTTTTCTGGCCGGCGTCGCCGTTGCGCTCAGTTTAGCTTTTCGTTTCGAAACGGTGCCGGCTACCGGCTTAATCGGCCTTTACCTCTTATGGGAATTCACCAAAAAACAACTAAGAGCTGCCACATCACCGGAAGAAGCTGAACATTCCTCTTTTCCTGGTCCACGTACTACGCACTACGCACTACATTTTATGTCTCACGTCCCACGCTTTACCCCCCAACTTCTTTTCTTTTACGCCCGCGTGCTTATCATCTATCTCGCTCCTTCGTTACTTGTTGGTTTGGGGCTTATGTATTTCAACGTTATGCGCTTTGGTAGCCTCAGCGAAACCGGCTACAACCAGGAAATTTTATTCGAAGCACCATGGGTGGGTGCTTTTGGATTGCTCTTTAGTCCGGGGCGGGGGTTATTTATCTACGCCCCATTGATGGTGCTGCTCTTTTTTGGTATCCGTCCGGCCTGGCGGCGACTGCCGCGCCCCTACTTTTTACTGGTTGCAACGCTGTGTCTCTTTTATTGGCTCTTCTACGGCTCGTGGTATGCCTGGGGCGGCACCTGGGGTTGGGGTCCACGCTTTCTCATGCCGATTCTCCCACTGCTGATGCTGTTCGTCGGCGAATCGTTGGCCTGGGTGCTGGAGGGAACAAGCTCCTCTGCATTGCGTTGGGCCGCACGCATTGGCGTCGGAATCTTGGTAATGTTAAGTCTGTTCGTCAATTTCCTCGGCGTAAGTGTCGATTTCAATGAACACTTTTTGCGCCTTGGCCGCAACGATAATTTTGTGTTCAATTGGGAGGCCTTTCCACCGCTGGGTCACTGGCGGATTTTACAAGATGGGCTGGTCGATATTATCTGGCTGCGTCCCGGCGATAATGGATTGGCGATTACCTGGTCGATACTAATTCCGGCGTTAGCGTTATTTGTGCTAGCTGGGTTTGGTCTGTTGATCGCCAGTTTTGGACTGCGAGCGAATGCCCCCGAATTTCAGACCTCCCTTGCTTCAAAAAATGTTTCCCGTCCTACGCCTTACGTCTTACGTCTCATTCAAAACCCGCTAACCATTGCTCTGGCTACTTTCGTCACCATTCTTCTCACCTATCAAATGATGCTGGCTACGGCTGAAGCGGCACTGGCCGATCCTCAAGCGCAAGCCGATATACCTGTGCTCGACACGCTAACCAACTTGTACCAACCAGGCGACGCACTGCATATCGCCATCCCCCCATTTGGTGATGTCCAAGAAATTTCCACGCGGGTTATGTCCTACCTGGATGAGCCGCTGCCCACCTATGCCTGGATCGAGAGCGAACCGCGAGCCATTCAGCCGGACGAGCGGGATCGTATCTGGCAGACGACACAAACCGAGTCGAAGCGAGTCTGGCTGTTTGAACGCTGGTTAACCCATAAGGATCCGCTGAGCGAGACCGCAACTCGATATAATCAGGCTGGGTTTCCAATACAAGAACAGTGGTTTGAGAAGAGTGGCAAGCTCTCGCTTTTTGCTCTACCGGATGAGACTCAATCAGGTCTATCGCTACCTATGAATGTTCCCTTTGAGGGCGGGCTAACATTAATTGATATGACAATCTTTGGAACTGAACTTAATCGGGGGAAAACTTTAAAGGTCAGACTAACCTGGCAAGCGCCGGAATTCGACGCTCTGGTCAATGTGGGGTTGCCGGACAGCAGTGTGATTAGCTTTTTACACGTAACCGGCGGTGAGCAAAATATCGCACAGCAGGATCGACTACTGCTTGATCTGCAAAATATAGAGCGGTCGCCGTTGCTGCCGGGACAAACAGTTTCTCAGGGGTATGGGCTGCGTATTCCGGACGATGCGCCACCTGGTTCATATCCGCTTATTACAGGGCTTTATTTAAGCTCTACGGGAGAACGCCTTAAACGCAGCGATGACAACCCGGACGACTTTCTCTATTTAACAGACATAACAGTTCGTTAATCAGAGCGAATGATTACTCACAATACATTTGCTCACGTTGAAGAATAATTTGCGGCACTAAACCAGCAGCCACAGCTTGTTCGAACGTCATGGGTTGATCAGAAAACTCTTTTTGCGCCTTAGGTTGCGGCGGGTTATCTTTTTGCGCCTTAGGTTGCGGTGGGTTATCTTGTTTCGGTTCAGGAGCAATTTCAACCAGAACAGGATGTTCCTCTTCCAATAGACTATCATCCTCGACATTATCAAAAAGATTGTCGAGTTCGAGACTAAAAGCGCCGCTTATATCATCATCACCAAGGTCAAGTTTAACAGGCTCATTTTCATACAACTTCTCTAGCGCAGCAGCTGTTTGTTTTGTATAATACCAAACCACTCCCGGCTTAGCTGTTGCCCCAAAAATCACGGCCAATAGTAAACGCCCATTGATATCATATGAATAGACGTTATAATCAATACCCTCATAAAAGCTGGATTTGAAGATAGAGTTTTTGCTACCTAAAAGCGTTGCTAACTTTGTTGAAGCAGTAAAATTAGCTGCCACCAAAGCACTAATGCTATCTGTATCCAACCCTGCTGTTGTACCAACAGCACGAACAGTGTAGCCTGTAGATTCGATTAATAAAACACACTGAGCCGATGTATTAACTTGTAATTTATTTAAGTGCTCATCACTTTTAATACCATAGGCAACCGAGTCATCACTTTGCGGCACATTTTTTGTGCTGTTGAGCGTATCTTCAACAATTTCTCTAATCTGAGAAATGGTAAAAGGTTTGTTAATGTAACCATCCATGACGTCGACTGCTTCAGCTTGGAGTTCAGACGAGCCATAGGCCGTCATGAGCATAACTTGAGCCTTTGGTGAATGTTTGCGCACACTTTCGGCTACATCAAACCCAGACATATCGGGCATATGGTAATCCGTAATAACCAGATCGTAACTTTTTTCCTGAATCTTTGCAACGGCTTCTTTGCCATTGTGGGCTACATCAATAACGCTGTAATCGTCGAATTTGGCTAACCCCATCGAGATAATGTAGGTGAGGTCGGGATCATCATCAACAATGAGAACATGACTAGTAGTAATATTTTGGTTCATAGGGTTTTCCTTGGTGTAGAATTAAGTTTTCTAGATCATAGTGTAGCATAAACAATGCATTTTTTTTGTAGTGGTTCTGTTGAAACTACGTAGAGGTTGTGCAAATCCATGAATGGGGCGGTTAGCTATTCATTTTTATTATTCAATTTGATAGCCGGTATTACGCACTGTCCGAATGATATTTGTTTGTCCAGTGGTCTGCTTAATTTTTCGCCGAATATGATAAATATGTGATCGAATAAGATCACTGGCCTCGAAGGGTTCAATTTCGTAACCTTGTACGGCAGAGACCAACTCTTGAGGGGATACTGCACGGGGCGACTCGGTCACAAGACAAGCAAGAATGCCAAATTCTGTAGGACTAAGCTCCAGGGAATGTCCCGCAACCGTAATAGAATGGCGATCAAAATCTACTATTAATCCTCCTTTTTGAAAAATATTTTTTGAATCGTTCATTTTCTGTATAGAAAAGAACTTTTCCTGTGGGGCATCAAGCATGCCCGATGATGCAAGTTCCTGCCCACCCGATACAGCGAACCGAATATCATTGAGCGTACTGGATAAATTTTGTTCTAATTGATAAAGCAATTTTTGCTGGCGCAAGCTGTGCTGCCGCTTGAGTAACCCTTTTTTGATAACTTCGCGCAGTTCATCGACCTGGCATGGCTTAAACAGATAATCATAGGCCCCATCTCGTAAAGCATCAACAGCCGTTTTAAGCGATGCGTGCGCCGTAAGGATAATCGCCACGGTATCAAGCGATTTCTCCCGCATCGCTGACAACACCTCAGTACCTTTCATATCGCCTAAATTGATGTCAATCAACGCTAAATCAAATACATGGTGACTTATCATATCTAAAGCAACCTGTCCATTTTCTGCAATCATAACCTCGTAGCCATCGTTTTTCAGTATTTCGGCCAAGGTCAAACGAATCGAGAGTTCATCATCAATTATCAAAATTCTTGCCGCGGTCATAGACTATGTTCCGAGATAATTGCTAAAGTATGATTATCGTGATCACCATCTAAAGGCAGTAAAATTGTAAAAGTTGCTCCCGCACCAGAGCAACTTTCAACCGTAATTTGTCCGCCATGCGCTTCGATGATCTTATAGCACACAAATAAACCAAAACCCGAACCATGCTCTTTGGTAGTAAACATGGGTTCAAAAATATTGGGCAGCACATCATCCTCTATACCGCTACCGGTATCAGAGAAAGCAATGCTGATAGCCGGTTGCGATTGTTCTGCCTGAGCAGACGGTTCGATAGCAGTTTTAACCGTGATTGCCCCTGTTTGACCGCTCATAGCATCAATGGCGTTGAGAATAAGATTAAGAAAGACCTGTTTAAGTTGGTCGGCGCTGCCCCAATAAAACAAGGTCTTTTCCACCCAATCACGTTTAACAACAATTTGTTTATTTTGTAACTGTTTTTGGGTAAGTTGTAAAACACTATCAATAATTTCGTGTAAATTAACGAGAGCAAAATCCTCCGGAGCAAGATGAAAAAATTCATCAATTGAATCTGCATGGATAGTTCCCAGCTGCGATTGATGGTCATCATAAAACTCTAGCATGCGACGAACAATCGCCGCAATACGCTTGATTTCGTCGGTTGCAATGGTCGTAAAAAAGATCACTTTATCCGGCCGCTGGCGCTGATGCGCCTCCTCTTCAAGGAGAATCATGCAGTTTTGAATAGCTTGAATGGGATTATTAATTTCATGGGCAATTGAACCTACCAGGCGTCCCAACGCCGCCATTTTTTCGACATGACTTAACTGCGCGTGCGATTGCTGTAACCGGCGAAACTGCTCTCGTTCGGCTTCATATAATCGTGCATTTTCAATGGCAATAGCCAACGAACGGGATAAGGACTCGAGCAACTCCAAATCATGAGTCGTAAACTCTTCCTTAAATTTATTGATGACCTCAAACACACCTACAAACTTATCTTGAAAAAGGATAGGTGTCGCCAATATCGAATGGGTAGTTAATTGGGTCATTGCATCGATACCGTCGTAGAAACGAGAATCGCGCGCCACATCATTAACAATGGTCGATTTTTTCTCTCGCGCTACCCAACCGGCAACGCCGGTTGAGAGTGACAATCGTGTTCCGCTTAATACATCCGGATAAGGACCATCCGTGAGGGCAAAAAATAGATCTTCGCGTTTGGCATCATACAATAGAATAGCCGTACCCTCGATATCGAGCATCGTTCTCACTTCAACAATGGTTTTTTCTAAAACCGTAGTCAAATCAAGCGTTGAGGCTACCACTCGGGTAGCCCGATTGAGAGCGGCCAATTCTTTTGCGTGTCGCTGTGTTTCAACATACAACCGCGCATTCTCTAAGGCCGCTGCGGCCTGCATTGCCAGAGTTTGGAAAACGCGCTGGTCAGCCGAGGTAAAACTATCGGAGAGCGTGTGTTTAACATGCAGAACACCTGTTACCCGTTCGCGAACCTTCAACGGAACGCACAATTCCGACCGTATTGCTTCCTTATCAACCGGCTTCGAGCGATGAGGAGTCAAAAGCACATCCGCGACATACTGCGGTTGACCACTTAGCACCGCCAGCACCCCTAAGTTTGTCTCCCCAGACCTAAGCAGCACACGCCTGGTGTGTGTCTCGAATCGCTCACCAACGAACCGATATTGATACACTAATTCTTGTGTGTCATGAGATACGTAAGCGTACTCAATAGAGGTAAACTGCACGATCCATTGAATCGTATCCAAAACCCGATGAATGATAGCCTCTTCATCATGCAGCAGCGTCAATTCCTGACCCAACTGATGAATGGCTGTAAGCCGAGCTTCTAACAACGCCCGTTCGGTTATATCTTCGTGGGCCACAACAACGCGCAGTGGCCCGTCATCTTGAAAGGGTGTTATCTTTAAGCTATACCAACGCTGTTGCGTGGGATTATGATGGGCATATTCAAGGTAAAAAGCTTGTTGCTGTCGACTCATTACAGCTCGAATACCGGTCGCCGTCGCCGCCGCTTCATGCGATGCCTGGCCCATAAGCGACTCACAGACCGTCATATAGTTCTGCCCAGACTCATAATCACCGTTCGATCCATTATCTTTGTGGGCGAAATTATGCCAGGTACCTTTGACCGCTATAATCTCACCCGATTGATCAAGAACCGCAATCTGCGCCGAAAGCGAGTCGAGCGTAGCCTGCAAAAAGCGCTCCGATTCGTGCAGTGCTTGTTTGGCCTCCTTATAAGATGTAATATCAAACCCGTTGAGAACCAATCCATTGAGTGGCGAATGATCTAAAAAATTGGTCATGCTGATAGCTATCGTTCGCCACGAGCCATTTTGATGACGCAAACGCCACTCTGCCTTCATGGGCCTTTTGGCACGATCGCGTCTAAGACTGGCCACAAACTTTTCACTATTGGGAACATCATCAGGGTGGACAAACGCAAAGATAGACTTGCCGACAATTTCCACAAGAGGGTAGCCCAATATCACCCCCGTCGATGGACTGGCATAGCGACATATGGCCTGGGCATCGAGCGTAAGAATAATATCGTTCGAGTTTTCGGTTAAAATGCGAAAGCGCTGCACCGTATTCCACAATGTATTGGTGGCTTGGATCGTTTCGGAAACATCGCGGAAGATAACGAGCTTACCACAAACTTGGCCCGCTTCACCAGTAACCACCGCAGCACGCGCCTCAATAGAGGTTACCGAACCGGACTTGGCGATAAGAACCGCCGGCATCATCGTTTTATTGAGATCGAGAATAATCGAATCATCGACTGAGGCGGCATCGCTATTGCGAATACATTGAAACGCTGTGCCGACATCCTGGCCTTGCACA
>JAGRBY010000027.1 GCA_020433835.1 Anaerolineae bacterium
TTGCTTGATCACGGCCATTAGCAGGGGTATATCGTCTACTGGTTCATTTTCGATTGCTTCTATTTGGCCTTTCATTCACCCACTTTGCTATCTTTTTTTCTCTTTTGCAAATGGGCGAACCGAGAGGGTACTAGAAACAACTTCATATTTCATATTGTGATGAGTTATTTAGCAGCCCAGCGAGCGTAGCGAATACCGCCGGGAACCAGCAAATGCCAGATCGAAGCGAACTGAAGCGCGTTCGGTTGAGCTGCATGTTAGGCCCGACCGTGTTAGAGCTTGTTTCTTAAATAAATAAGAGGTTCTGGATTAGGGAAATCTCTCTGGCTGAGTAAATTTAAGCAAGGTCAAAGGAGGAAATACATGTCCAGAAAACCATATCCAACAGATTTGAAAGATGTACAATGGCACATATTGGAACCATTGCTAAGGGCAGTCCTCAAGCAAAGTCAGCGGGGACGACCCCGTCAAGTGGAGTTGCGAGAGGTTGTGAATGCCATTTTCTATGTCTTGCGCACGGGTTGTGCTTGGCGACTGTTGCCGCACGACTTTCCCGCTTGGCAGACCGTCTACGGCTACTTTCGACGGTGGCATAACAGCGGTTTGTGGGAGCAACTCAACGATGCCTTGCGGGAAACAGTTCGCATCGAAGCGGAACGAGAAACAGAACCGAGTGCCGCCATTATTGATAGCCAAAGCGTCAAGACCAGTTCTGTAGCGGGTGAACGCGGCTTTGATGGCGCTAAATTGGTTACAGGCCGGAAACACCATATTTTGGTTGATGTAATGGGCTTGATTTTGGTGGTTTTGGTTCATAAAGCCAGTATTCAAGAACGGGCCGGGGCTAAATCGTTGTTGCAACGTGCTAAAGACAAAGGGTTCCACTCTCTCTGTTTGATTTGGGCTGATGGCGGCTACCAAGGTCAACCTATGATTGACTGGGTCTTCGATTTGGCCGGTTGGATTTTTGAAATTGTTAAACGCTCTGATGACGTCAAAGGTTTTCAACTTCTCCCTCATCGTTGGATTGTTGAACGGACGTTTGCTTGGTTAGGACACTATCGTCGTTTGAGCAAAGATTATGAAGTCTTACCTCAAACTAGTGAAGCTTTTATTTATGCCGCAATGGTTAATTTGATGCTCACTCGATTAGCTCGTAACCCAGCTCTTTATCTCTAATTTCTTTTAAGAAACACGCTCTGAGGTTTTCCATTGGTCCACACCCTGGTCAAATTTATAGTTTTACATAGCGATTGTATACCCGGAGCTGTAAATGAAGATAACAAAACCTAATCCATAACAGCTTATTGACAAACACAATCTTCCCCAGATGGATTATACTATAGACAGTAAAAGTAATTCTATTGGCTAAAACTTGGATGGAATGACAGGAAACAAAAGGGTAGTTGCGTGCTCAAGTTGATCACAGGAGGAAGATGAAGAACCTTGTGGCAGAGGTTCAAGAATTTTGGCTGTAATCCAGACAAATCTATGATATCATCTTTTAGTAAAAATTCAACAGGACTTCAATACTGTACCAAATGCATACCCCTATTTTCGGTCCCACTAAAACCACAGGAATAGGGTAAACAATGGAGTTTACCCTATTCTATACAGTAATTATATCATAATAGCTTTCTATCGTGACATTAATTTTTTGTAATCAAAGGTACAAATATTTTGTCCGCTGTCGGACTACTTGCAGTACATGTGTAAATCTGAATGTCATCGATAAACCAACCAAATGAGTCAACCAAGTTATCGGTTCCGATTCTAAATCGAAAACGAATATCTTGGCCGGCTAAACTACTCAAGTCGACACGGCTGGCCGTATAACCGTGAGCCTCGCTGATGAAAGCAGAGCGCCCCCCGAGAGGATTATTAAAAGCAGAGACAATAATACCGTTATATCCGTTTTCATCAAAAAGGGAGCCGGCGTCTGTCCAAGAGCTACCTCCGGTGGTACTGTACTCCACCACCCCGCCATCATAGGCCAGAACCCCGGCGGCGTTTAATTGACCAGCATCCTCAAAAGCCCAATCATGTTTAAAGTGTAGAAAGGCATTTGGTGGCAGTGCCACATCGAGATTCATTGCGATCGAATAATCCGCCCGTGATGATTGATTATACCCCCAAAAATTTGTTTGACCACTACTGGCGTAGGTCGCATCAAATGAGAAAGGATTATCATTTTGAGGATAATACCAAGTATTGGTCCCCACGTCCGTTAGAGTTATCCAGTTTCCGCTTGTACTATCCTCTAAATCATCCTTAAAGATAGAATTGGCGAATTGCCCGTCGGGGCAGAAGGCTGCTTCTGGGGGCTCACCGCAAGGACGAACGTTCATCTCCACAGCATCAAGTGCATTTTGTACCGACTCCCGCTCAAGTGTATCGAACCCAAGATTAAAGCTCGCTTGAATAAGGGCATCATAGAGATCGTTATAGTTACTGCCGGAAGTGAGCATATTGGTTTGCACTTCATAATATAGGTCGGCCACTTTAGAAATGCCCAAGCCGGTCACCGTTTTTCCATTAAACGTATCACCATCTGTCATGAGATAAGCGGCTTTGTTGTTGACTCCGCTGTTGGTGTGAACCCCACCGGAATCACCCTCATCGCACCAATAATTTTTACTTGTAATGCTATCAGGGTCGTTAAAAGCGGGTGGATCGGCTAAACTACGTATGGCTCCGATACTCGGTATATCCTCGCCAACCAACCACCGCACAGCTGGGGTATCCGTACCTGCTCCATTGGTTAAATCGATAAATTCACCCCACACATCCGACAGAGACTCGTTAATAGCCCCCGATTGGTAAAAGTAAAAAAGTTGAGATGAAAATTCCGTCACCCCATGCGTTAACTCGTGACCCACCACGTCATCAGCCGCAGCAAAACCATCACCATAAGCCATCTGGGTTCCATTCCAAAACGCGTTGGCATACGGGCAGTTTAAGATATCGGGACAGTACCGCGTTGTTGAAATCAGTTGTAGACCGGCATCATCCAGGCTATCTCGACCATGTTCATCAAAGAAAAAGTCGTATGTATCCCCGGCATAATCATAAGCCAGATTAACATCAACAACACCGCTATCCGGTCCTCCCTCCGTCCGTACCGGACCATTGCCAGGTAAGTCGAAGGTTGGGTTATTTTGATTGTCATAGATAACTCTGTTCTTAGCCATATCAATTTGGTTGATATGAAGTACAACCACACCCACATTTGCATCAACCAAAACAAGTTCCCGAATGGGCAGGAGTTCTTGAGGCGTCACTTCCAAGCGCCAAACAAGTCGATCCACACGCCGGCCCGGTCCTCCGAGCAATGCGGGATTGTAAATCCACAATTCCGGCTCCGATGCCGTTAAATCAGTCATATTCAGCTGATGAACCCTGGCAATTTTCTCCAGAGCGGCTTGTCGTGCTGTCGATGAGGAAATAGTTGGGTTAGTATCCAAATCAATATCAGGCAAAATTTCTCCATTGGCCGAGATGATATTTTGCCCTCTATCCGACTGAACAATCAACTCGCCGCCCAAAACCGGCACGCCCTCATAAACCTGTTGATAGCGCACAAACGACCGACCATCGCTCAGCGTTCGGCTCTTCATCAAGCTCAATTCTCTGTTGAAATTTTTAAGGCCAAACAACTTACCGTAGGTTTTGAAAAATCCTTCAGCCGCCTCTTCTGGCCCCGCACCTACACCTAAAATAGCCGGTTGGCGAATTGACCGGCTCGGGGGCACACCAATAAAACGCACTTGCCCGGTTTCATCATGGTACGATATGCGCACCGTACCACCGGTTTCTTGCTTAAGTTTGTTGATTAAATTGTTATCTGATGGAAATTGACTTTGGGGAGGGGGGCTGGCTAGCCCGGAAGCAGGTGCCGTAAACAACAATAAAAACAACACAATGACCGCCATGATCAAAGTTCGATGAAAACGCGTTTTCATTTAAGTCCTCTCCTTGTAAATGAACGCTATTCTCTCTCTCTTTTTAACAGTTCACAGCTAAAGTTTCACGGCAATAAACAAACCTCCTATCTCTTTTCAGTTCATTGAAAAAGGGGTTGAGCAGTTCTTTGCTAGAGAGGGTATTTTAGATGCAGACTATACTATGGAAATAACATTCAAACTATTATTAAGTATACCTGAAAACCATCAATTTGTCTGTGCGGTAAAGCACATTTTGAAGCCATTTGTCTATGGAAAGCTAAAAATCAATTGGCATAGCGGTCGGGTTGTGGTAAAATAGCCGCTACAAACAATTGTTCTAGGAAAAAAGTGTGGCTATTCGCATACTGCCGCCGGAAGTGGCGGCCAAAATTGCGGCTGGAGAAGTGGTCGAACGCCCTGCCTCGGTCGTAAAAGAGTTTGTCGAAAATTCAATTGATGCCGGAGCAACCTTCATTCGGGTGGAAGTTCAGCAAGGGGGCAAACGCCTCATCCGGGTGATGGATGATGGCTGCGGCATTGCCGCTGATGAGGTACCTTTGGCCTTCGCCCGGCACGCCACCAGCAAACTTGGCTCGGTTGAAGAGCTTAACGGCGTGAAAACATTGGGCTTTCGCGGCGAAGCACTGGCCTCTATCGCAGCGGTTTCGCAGCTTACGCTCTCCTCACGGCCGTCGGCTCAAGCTGCAGCCACGCGCATTCGTCTTGAAGGTGGCCAACAGACTGCCTTTGGTTCCGCCGGTTCACCGGCCGGCACCATCATCACAGTTGAAAATCTATTTTACAACGTTCCGGCCCGCCTCAAATTTATAAAAGCCGAGGCCACCGAAACCGGCCATATTCACCGCATTGTTTCTCACTATGCGCTGGCCTATCCTCACATTCGGTTTTCGCTGCAGAGTGATAACCGCACCACGTTTCAAACCAGCGGCAGCGGTCAACTTTTCGATGCCTTAGCCGCCGTCTTCAGCTTAGAAACGGCCCGCCAGATGATAGAGGTTGAAGGCCAAGAAACCAATCCTAACGTACCTTACCCTATTGAGGTTTTTGGCTATGCCGGCAATCCATCCCTGCATCGCGGCATGCGTGACCAAATTGTATTCTTTGTCAACAGACGTTGGATTCAAGATCGGGCCCTTAACCAGGCCGTTGTGCAAGCCTATCACACCTTTTTACCGGTCGGCCGTTTTCCCGTGGCTGTTCTCAACATCGAAATCGATCCCACACAGGTTGATGTAAACGTTCATCCCACCAAGGCCGAAATCAAATTCCAAGAACCACGCCTTATCTTCAAAGCCGTACAGCGCGCCGTGCGTGAAGCCGTTGTGGCCGCGGCTCCCGTGCCTAGTTATGGTACGCACGTTCCACCTTCACGTGATGCTTCGCTAGCGGGCCACGCCGGCGACACAGCCTCTTGGAGCACCGCGTTTCAACCGCGCAACCACGCCCAAGCCAGTCACTTTGGCTTTGAAGCCCAGCGCACTCTGCCATTTCATTCCGAGGGAGACGGTGATCACCCAGTCGATTGGTTCGCAGCCGGTAGCACTGAGGCAAAAAAATTGCCGCCGATGCGCGTCATCGGACAAGTTCAGCAAATGTACATTGTAGCCGAAGGCCCGGATGGTCTCTATCTCATCGACCAGCACGCCGCCCACGAGCGTATTTTGTATGAGAAGTTAGCCGCCCAGAAAGCCAAGGCTGCGGTTCCCCGACAGCAGTTGCTCGAACCGGCAATTATGGAACTTTCGCCCGGCCATGCCGCTATTGTTGAGTCGGAATTTGAGGTTCTTACAGAGGTAGGGTTCGAAATTGAACCGTTTGGAGGCACAACTTATCGCCTGCGGGCCATACCTGATATGCTTGGCCAGGCCGAGCCAACCCAGGCGTTTGTTGATATTTTGGCCGAAATGGCCGATGGGGCTATTCCGCTGGCTAAAGAAACCCACGAAAAAATTGCCATTACCGTTTGCAAACGGGCGTCGGTAAAGGGCGGCCAGGTTTTGTCCCATGAAGAAATGCGCGAACTGGTTCGCCAGCTTGAAGCCACAACCGCACCCCGCACCTGCCCGCACGGCCGCCCGACAATGATCCACTTGAGCGGCTCACAATTAGCCCGAGAATTTGGCCGTATCTAACAGCCACTATGGTGGCACTTTTTTAGACCCCAGGTTTTTGATGCCTAAATGATTGCCTTTTGGGGCAAAAAACGCCTCTTTCTAACGCTAAAAAACCTGGGGTCTGACCATAATCCTCTATAGTGCAAAGGTAGTGAACCGCCTTTGCGAACCAAAAACTTACTTCGATTTCTTGTCAGCAACCCACAAATGGGCTAATCCCCGCCACCGCGCGTGATGTTTAACAACAAAGCCCGCCTCAGCTATATGATTTTGCCAAGTTGTTACGGGAAAAAAGCTAAATGCACCCGGCCCAAACGCCATAAAATTGAACACATCGCGGCTATGTTCGGCGATAAGCAGTTGTCCGTTCGGTTTAAGGATACGCGCGAACTCGGCAAAAATCTTCTCACGGTCATCAGCGTTACACAATTCGTGCAAGCTAAAGCTGCAGTAGACAATATCAGCCCAATTATGTGGAATCGGCAATCCGTCCACTTTGGCCGACCGACGGTAAATCCGTCGATCGGTTTCCAACTTCGGCATCATCGCTCTAGCCCGCCGCAAAGCTGCATCCGGCATTTTTTTCGGATCGTAAATATCAAGAACAAAGTAATGGCCCCGCTCAAAACGAGAGAGCAGTCCTTGTGTGCCTCGCAGCTTGCCGCAGGTAACATCAATAACCACATTCGCTTCGTTCAGGTTAGCCAGTTCGGCCAGGCGATCATATTCTCGCTGCCGGCCAAAATCGTACACAAAGAAGGAAGCCACAACGATACTCACCATCATTAGCAGCGCACCAACTCCGGCAACAATGAACAACCAATGCCAAGGCGCTGCTGCCAAAAATACGCTCGATATAAAAGCCGCCACGCTAAATACCAAAGCTCCGGCAAAAATTGGCCAGTTATAAACCAGTGTCGAAATTGTGCCCGAATATTGATAGTTGCGAAGTAATTCCGGAAAAAATCCGGTTTGTGGTTTTGCAGTCATAGGGTAACACCTCAGGCGATAGGAGTCCGTTAAATGCGGTCATCCTATTCAAAGTTTTTAGAAAAAAGTGAAACTTATGAAATTTAAAAAAGCCTGTGCCTGATTATGAAGAGAGTTTCTTGACACGTAATGCTGTACTGAGCAATTTCAGAATGCTGTTCGGCTTGTGCGCTTCCAAATCTTGGTATACTTCAACGCCGGTTTCGAAAAAGGTGAGCAAATTCTGTATCTGCTCGCGTTCGTAATCCCCTTCAACCGGAGACATCGATTCTAACTCGGCCATGCTTTCGCGCAGCATATTGATAGTCGGATCGACTTCGCGCTTTTTCCGTTCACGCGCGATAATTCGGCCCATTGTCCACACATCTTTCTCGGTGGTATAATCCTCTCGCCGTTCTCCTTTGATGTGCAGTCGCGTCACCAGTCCCCACGAGATAAGCTCCCGGAGAGCCATGCTGACATTGCCCCGGCTGATCTGTAGTTCCTCCATAATTTCGTTGGCGCACAGAGGCTCATCCGATAGGAAAAGCAGAGCGTGAACCTGGGCCATTGTGCGATTAATGCCCCACAACGAACCCATTTCGCCCCAATGAAGAATAACTTTTTCTTTTATCTGATCCAACGTTGCCATAGTATTCTAAGATTTCAGAATTTATTGAAAATATGATAGCATGGAGCTTGGGAGAAGTCAATAATGCAACCTCTCTTTGTCCCAAATTTCACAGCTATCAGCTTATCCAATGGCATCCATCGACCTAAAAACCAGAAACCTCTATTAAACTGACAAAAGTTGGTCTTATTAATCCCAAATAACAGCATTCATCGCTGAAAATAACCATACTTTAAGATAGCATATATGGCCCGGACACCATCGCGCCAGCTTATCTTTTTTCCTTCGTCATAAGTGCGGCCATAATACGAAATACCCACTTCATAAATCGCGCAGTTGAGCCGAGCCACCTTCGCCGTCACTTCCGGTTCGAACCCAAAGCGATCTTCTTCGATACTAATTTGATCGATCACACTTTTTTTGAAGACTTTGTAGCAGACTTCCATATCGGTCAAATTGAGATTAGTAAACATATTCGACAAAAAGGTCAAAAACCGATTCCCCAACGAGTGCCAGAAATAAAGTACCCGATGGCTTTCACCGCCCGCAAAACGCGATCCAAATACGACATCGGCTTTGCCGTCTAAAATAGGTTTGAGCAGTTTCGTATACTCGTTGGGATCATACTCCAGGTCAGCATCTTGGATCAGCACCATATCGCCGGTAGCGTGCTGAAAGCCGGTGCGCAGCGCTGCGCCTTTGCCTTGGTTTACCTCGTGAAAAACAACTTTAATCGCACAGTGTCCCTTGAGGCTGTGCAGATAATCGCGCGTGCCGTCCGTAGAGCAATCATCTACAATCACCAATTCGCGTTCAACCGGTAACTCAACTGTCAAAACCTGCTGGACAATTTCAAAAATGGTTTTGCGCTCGTTATAGCACGGCATAATAATAGAAAGCTTCATTATAATTAAGGCCTCGACAGGAATTTAAGCGCGTTCGCCTCGCCGGTTACTGCGCTTGCGACGTCCGTGCCCGTTTACTTCGGTGGCAGCGGCGGCGTTATCAGCCAGTACCTGCTCCAACGGGGGAGCGACAAACGATGCCAGTGCGGCCTTCATCGCAGTAATATGGCTCGGATTGCTACCGCAGCAGCCGCCCAACATTTTTACATGCTGTGTCGCGAATTTGAGCGCGTAATCGGCCATAATTTCAGGTGTCACATCATAAATCGCTTCACCCAGCCCCTCCAGGCGAGGCAAACCGGCATTGGGCTTGGCCACCAGCGTTGCTTCCGGAACAGCACTTCGCATGGCGGTTGCCGCCACCAGATTATCCTCCAAACTGCGACCACAGTTAACGCCAACGGCCAGTACGCCGCTGCCCCACAGCGCCTTGACTGCCTCTTCCGGGGTAACACCCATCATCGTGCGGCCATGCGTATCAAAACTCATCGTCACCGTCACCGGCAGCGACGACACCCGCTGGGCTGCTTCGATAGCCGCCTGCGCCTCACGCAGATCGCTCATCGTCTCGACATGAATGCCATCTACGCCCCCTTCGACCAAAGCCTGAATCTGCTCGGCAAAATAATCAACGGCCTCGTCATATCGCATCTCTCCCATCGGCTCAAGCAAAACGCCAGTTGGCCCCACCGAGCCTAAAACCAGCACATTATCGCCGGCAATTTCCCGTGCCAAGGTGGCCGCCGCCACATTAACAGCGTGGGTTAAATGCTCACTCTTCTCTAATATCAATCGGGGTCGCGTTCCACCAAAAGAATTGGTTAATATCGCGTCTGCACCGGCCTCGATATAAGCTCGGTAATGGGTCTTTACCGCTTCGGGATTGTCCAGATTCCACAGATCAGGAGCCATACCCGGCGGCAGCCCCAGTTTTTGTAGCTGCGTGCCGGTAGCGCCATCCATAATAATAATATTCGGTTCTGACAAACGTTGTTTAAGATCAGCCATCCACATCTCCTAATCGTTCCAAGATCAATTTTAAAATCTTACCGCGACTCAAACCAATGGGCAAATCACACGGAATGGCGACAGGCATCCTATCAATGTCGATATTAATAGGCTAAGGCTGAGGCTAAGCAGGACAGATGTAGGTTAAGCCGCCACCTCTAAAAATCGGCTTGTTGTCTTTGCTTTTTTCTTAGCCTTCGCCTCAGCCTGATTTACACCAAGGTGACTCGCAGCTGAATAGCGACGACCTTTGTATGCCGAGCAGAAAGAAAACACAGCCGTTTACATTTTCGACACTTTTTGTGCTATAATCCGCCGACCTTGGGAGGAAATTTTGAATACAATACATATACTCAGTCTACAAGATCTCGCATCCGAATATCTTGATAAACTTCGTGCCGTCTCACCCCAACTCGAGGTTCACCAAGTCAATGCCGATGATTTGGGGCCAAGCCGCCACGAACCGATGCTGCTGGAGGCCATCCCGCAGACCATCCGCGATCAGACAGAAATTCTCTTTGGGTGGGGCAAATGCATGGGCCAAACAGCTCTGTTTCCCCGGCTCAAGTGGCTGCAAACCCACAGCGCCGGCATCGATTACCTATTTGACATGCCGGTCTGGTCCCGCGACGATATCCTCATCTCTAACGCGCGTGGGGTGCATGCCGTACCGATGGCCGAATATGCTCTGGCGATGATGCTGGCCCTTACCCGCGACATCCCGCTGATGCTCAAACTGCAAGCGCAAGCCGAATGGCCTGCCGAACGTTGGGCCACCTTCGCCCGGCCCGAACTACGAGGCCAAACGCTGGGGCTGATCGGCTACGGAGCGATTTCCCGGGAACTGGCCCGTCAGGCTCAGGCGTTGGGTTTGCGGGTGCTGGCCTGCAACAACTCCGGCCAACGCTCTACCTACCAGGGCTACCATATTCCCGGCACCGGCGATGCCCAGGCAACCATTCCAGAAACCATCTACCCCACCGAACGGCTGCTCGATATGCTGCCTGGCTGCGATTTCGTGGTGATGCTCGCCCCGCTCACGGCCGACACCCGCCACATGATTAACGCCTCAGCCTTCGCGGCAATGAAAGAATCGGCCATTTTTATTAACCTGGCTCGCGGTGCTCTGGTCGATGAATTAGCTTTGGTATCGGCTCTATCTAACGGTCAAATCGCCGCCGCCGGGCTGGACGTTTTCGCCAAGGAGCCTCTACCGGCCGATAGCCCGTTATGGGCGCTAGATAACGTTATCATTTCGCCTCACGTGTCCGGCTTCACCCCCCATTATGATGCGCGATCGACCGATATCTTTGCCGAAAATCTGCGCCGCTATCTCAACGGCGAACCGTTGTTAAATCACGTCAAAAGAGGAAAAAGCTATTGATCAAGGGAATAATTTTTGATTTAGGCGGTACCCTGATGGAAATCACCCGCAGTTGGAACGATGTCATCCGTGAGGGAGCCGAAGCCATGGCCGAATGGTATCTCAAAAAGCGGCACATCAAATTCGATACCGAAGCCCTGATCGATGCCTTCATCATCGAGCGGTACAACGCCTGCCAGGAGAGTTGCAACACCCATACTGAGATATTGGCTCAAGAAAGCCTGCGCCGGGCCTTAACGCACATTGCCGCTCCAGCTTCAACCCAGGCTTTCACCGAGGCCGCGATCAAGGTTTTCTTTGAACCGGAGGAAAACGCCTATCGGCTCTATGACGATGCGCTTGATACCGTCAAACAGCTTAGGGGTCAGGGTTATCGACTGGGGCTTTATTCAAACGCTACTGATGATAAGCTAATTCAACGGTTGGTCAACCGCAACCACCTACGCCCTCACTTATCGCCAACGTTTAGTTCTGCTGCTTATGGCTGGCGCAAGCCCAAACCGGAACTGTTCAACCTGATTGCTGAGCGCTGGAAACTCCCGCCCGACCAGATCGCGATGGTCGGCGACACTGTCGAGGCCGACATCTTAGGTGCGCTCAACACTGGAATGACCGGCATTCTCATCAAGCGCGAAGGCAAAACAAACAGCAGTCACGTTCAACCGGCCGCTACTATCGACCAATTGTCTGAACTGCCATCGCTGCTCAAGCAGTTGTAAGAGGTTTCACCCACCGTGCCGTCGATGCAGCTTACCGTTACCCGCCGCGAAAATCTTGCGCCTGCCTGGTGGCAGTTGACCTTAACCGCCCCAGATGGACCGCTGCCGCTCCAACCGGGCCAATTCTTGCTGCTGCGCTGTGCCGATGCCTTCACCTGCTACCTGCGCCGTCCTATCTTTCCGCAGCCTGAAACCGACCGCGATTTCACCCTGCTTATCCGGCCCGATCCCGATCCCGATCCCGGCCTGGCCTGGCTTGCCGCTCAGCAGGTAAACGATCAATTAGACGTTATCGGCCCGTTCGGCCAGGGTTTCGATCTGTCTGAAGGGGTGCAAAATCTATTGCTTATCAGCGACAGCCCGGATTTGGCTCCGTTGCCGGCGCTCATGACCCAAGCCGTAGACGCCGGCCTATCAGTGACGATGGCCCTGGGCGGGCGACGAGCAACTACACTCTATCCGGTATCAGCCCTGCCGCCGGTAGTCGAATTCCAAGCCGCCACGCTCGATGGCTCACTTGGGCACCACGGCCCCGTTACCGACCTGCTGCCCGACCTACTGCGCTGGGCCGACCGTGTCTGCGCTGTTGGCTCAGCCCATCTGTATCAAACCCTGCGCACCCAAGCCGAGCAGATACGCTTTGGCCTGTCGACGGGCTTTGCTTTCGGCCTGTTCACCGATGTGCCGTTGCCCTGCGGCGTGGGTTCATGTCTGGCTTGTGCCCGCCATACCCACGCTGGACTTCAATTAACCTGCCTCAACGGCCCGGTATTCGATTTAGGGGAATTATAAATTCAAGGATCAACAGGCGTGATTGAACTCGCACCGTATCATAAAACCGGCCTTAATCTCGCCAGCCCCGTGCTGATTGCATCGGGCTTTGGCGGCTATGGGCCAAACTACCAACGCCTGATCGATCTCAGCGTCTTTGGGGCATTGGTTACGCTGCCTATAACCCTGCGCCCCGAGCGAGGAACACTTCAGCCGCGCCTGGCCGAAACCACAGGCGGATTTGTGCTCGACACCGGTTTACAAAATCCCGGCGTACGCAAAGTCATCAGCACCTATCGCCATATTTGGCCCCGCTTAGGCACGCCTGTTATCGCTCATTTACCGGCAGATCAGCCCGATGATCTAACCCGAACGGCTCGAGCACTGGCCGGCATTCAAACCTCACAAGGCGACCTCATTTTGGCCGCCATCGAACTCGGCCTACCGCTCGATGCCGCGCCCGACGATATCGCGCTGTGGCTGGACGCCGTTCGGGCCGGCTGTGAGCTGCCGGTTTTGGTTAAACTGCCGCTGGGTGGCCACCTGGCACTGGCTGAAAGCGCCGTCCAGTCCCAAGCCGATGCTCTAGTCATCGGTACGCCGCCGCTGGCAACCGCTCTATCACCCATCGATCATCAGCCAGTCCATGGCCACCTGTTCGGTGCGGCGCTGCACAGCCTGGTACTGCGCGATCTGCACCGGCTCAACAGCAGTATCGACCTGCCGCTCATTGCCGCCGGGGGCATCCATTCCACCACCGACGCCCGTATCTTGCTCGCCGGCGGTGCTACAGCCATTCAGATCGACTCGCTTTTGCTGCGCGATCCGCAGGCAGCGTACCAGATAGCTTTGGAGGTAGAAAAGTAATCGGTTGCAACGCGGATATTTATTTATACCCTATCGGTAAGTCGTAAATAGAAATTGACAATCCAATCTCCAGTCACTAATTACCACTTACCAATTACCAACCACCATACACACCATGAAACTGATCATCATTATTCCCGACGGCATGGCCGACCTGTGTTACCCCGAATTGGATAATCTCTCGCCGGTTGAATACGCGTCAACTCCCCATCTTGATGCTGTGGTGCGGCGCGGCCAGGTGGGGCTGGCCCAAACGATGGTACCTGGCCTGCCGTTGGGTAGCCTGGTCGGCATTTTTGGCCTGCTGGGCTACAATCCCGCCGATTATTTTCCGCTGGGCCGCTCTGTGTTCGAAGCCCGGGCGCTGAATATCCCGTTAGCGGCTAACGATGTTGCTTTTCGCTGTAACATCGTGCGCGTGAATGAAGAAGGGCGGCTGGCCGATTTCACCGCCGGCCAAATTAGCGACGCCGCTGCAGAGCGCTATTTAGAGAAGGTTACTCCGGCAGCTCCGTTCGAGCTACACCACGATTTAAGCTACCGTAACGTGCTGGTCTGGCGTGATTGTCCGCTGGTGCTGCCTCGGCTTTATCTAGCCGAACCGCACGAACACGTCGGCCAGCCCATCGACCGACTCCTACCCGGTTATGAGGGTCACGTCTATGGGCCGCTGGTTAGCTTAATGCAAAATTCGCAACGCGATGGGCTAATGCTCTGGCCGTGGGGAGCCGGACGCCCTACGGCCCTGCCGCAGCTGCCTTACCGACTAACCATGGTCACTGCGCTAAGCTTTGTGGCCGGTTTAACCTACAGTTTGGGCGGACGGGCCATTATTCCGGCTGGAGCAACCGGCTATCGTAACACCGATCTGGCAGCTAAGTGTGCGGCCCTAACCGACCGGTTAGATGAGCTGGATGTCGGTATTATCCATTGCAATGCGCCGGACGAGGAGGCGCACATTCAAAGTCTATCGGGTAAAATCGCGGCCATCGAAGCTATTGACCAATTGGTTATCGGCCCTTTACTGACAACGCTAGAACAGCGGGGCGAACCATACCGCCTACTGATTTGCCCCGATCATTACACCTGCTGCTGCGATGGCCGCCATCGCTCCGATCCGGTTCCCTTTGCTATTTATGGAACGGGGTTAACGCCAAATCACTCGCTTCCCGGCTATTCTGAAACAGCTATTTATCACACTGCCTCGAAATGTATCGACAGCTCAGCACTGATAACGCTTTACCTAGAGAAAAAATTGTAACAATTTAACGTGATCATCCACTGCTTCTACAGCTTTCAGAATATCGACCAATGCCTGACCGGCCTTATTGGCTCGATTGACCCCGCACTCCACCTCATCAGCCCATCTTCCATTTTTACGGTTAAAGCTATGTGCGAGCTAAAAAGATAGCGATTGTCGTTACCAAAACAACCGCTACAATCATAGTAATCTGAACGAACAGAAGAGAGACAACATAAATGTCACGTAAAGGTTAGATACCAACGACAGTAATTGGGGGCTTGCAAATAAGATAACTATTCGATTAAAGATAGGAACGGTCTACGTTAGAAGAAAAGACAAAGCGTAGAGATGAGAAACAGGAAGATTTCCCCTTACTTTCTCATTTCTACGCTTTACTTGTCAAATATCAGTCCGAGTTAGTTAAGGTAGGCTTCGCCGTGTGCAATAAAGGGTTCGGGTAATGCCTGTCCGGCCTGATCGGGCCTATACCCATTTGTATCTATTATATCTGCTCTAGAGGTATTGAGTTTAAATCTTGACACAATCGTTTTTAGGTTTTGAGCCATTACATTGAGATTTTGAGCCGACTCACGCACCTCATACACCTGGGCGCTCATCTCTTCCGATGCAGCACTCACTGACTCAACAGCCGCGCTATTCTCGTCACTTACCCGAGCCACATTGTCAACGGCCTGAGCAACCTCATTAGAGCTAGCCGCCATCTCTTCAGCAGCAGCGCTGTTTTCTTCCACGACCGCTGAAACTCGCTCCATAGTGCTGACCAACTCATCAGACGATACACGCATCTGCTGAGTAGCCACCAAAATTGATTTAACCTGATCATCCGCTGCTTCAACCGCTCTCAAGATGTCGGACAGTATCTGACCGGCCTCATTGGCCCGACCAACTCCACTTTCTACCTCGTTTGTGCCGTCCTCCATTGCTGTAACCGCTTCGGCTACCGTCTCCTGAATAGTCTGGATAAGTCCCGCTATCTCTTTTGTAGCTAAAGCCGACTTTTCGGCCAGTTTGCGCACCTCATCGGCTACTACTGCAAAACCTTTGCCATGTTCTCCTGCTCGTGCTGCCTCAATAGCCGCGTTCAAAGCCAATAAATTCGTTTGCGAGGCAATATCCTCTATGGTTTGAACAATAGCTCCTATCTGCTGGGATCGTTGCCCCATTTCCTGAACTCTTTGGGCTGAGAGATCAACCTTACTCTTAATAGTTTGCATCCCTTGGATAGTATCGCCAACAATATTCACGCCTTGGCGTGCTGTCTGAGATGCCTTCGAGGCATCGTCAACTCCGGCTTGCGCATTGGTTGCCACCTGTTGAATAGCTCTTTCCATCTGATTAGCAATATCCGACGATTTTGCAATTGCCGCCGCTTGTTCTTGAGCGCCTTGGGCCACACCGTCAATAGCACGAGCAACCTGGTCAACTGAAGTTTTGGTGTGCAAAGCCGAGTCAGATTGCTGCTGCGCACCAGCGGCTAACTGCTGCATCATAACACTAATTTGGTGGGTCGCCTCGCTGGCCTGCTCGGTATTGGCGCTTAGTTGATTAGAGGTAGTGTCGACGGTGGTAGCGGTATCAATTACCTGACCAATTAACTGGCGTAAATTAGCAATCATTGTTGAGAGCGCATTCCCCAGAGCATCCTTATGAGATTTAGGGGTTACTTTAGCTGTGAGATCGCCCTGAGCCAGACGATCGGCAGCCCCGGCCATCTGTTGCAGATAACTCACCATTTGCCGGAAAGCACGGGCTAGTTGGCCGATTTCATTGGCTTGATCAATCTCAATTTCATGGTGCAGGTCACCTTCGGCAATCTTGTTAGCAATCAAAGAAATTGATTTGATAGGATCGATCAATTTCTTGGCGATAAAACTGACCACAAATAAGCAGCCAACCAAGAGGATGGTAAAAGTACCAAATGATAGACCAGTGGCAACACGCGTAATGCTTTGAATATCGCCAATAATTTCACCCTGCCGGGCTTCGATACTATCAATATAAGCTCCGGTACCGATCCACATATTTGCTTCCGGCACCAGTTTAGCCGTACCAAGTTTAGGATAAGCCTCATTTAGACTACCGCCAGCTTTAGGATAGTACCACTTGCTGAAAAGTGTACCTTCTTGGGCTACACGATCCAATTCTCGAATAAAATATTGCCCTTCTTGGTCTTGTAAATCCCAAAAGTTCTGATCATTCAACTCCGGTTTCCCGCCGTGGATTTTATTGACACCGGTACCCACTTCATAGGCAAAGTAATAACCATCGGTTCCAAAACGAAGCGGCTGAATGACTTCGCGGGCCATGGTTAGTTTTTCATCCTCGCTCAGGTCATCACGCTGATAGATCGTTTGCAGTAGTGAAGCTGCCATTTCGGTGGTACTTTGTAATTCCTGCTTATAAACATCCGTAAGTAACTCTTCTGACAGTGAGAGGGTAAAGGTTTCGTATCGTTTAATGGCGTAGTAGGAAACCACCAAATTAATACCAAAACTAATCATTAAAATGATCGTCACAGCTAGCATCATTTGTTTATAAAGACTGCTTTTAATCATAATGCGTTCCTTATTTAGATTGCAGCTTGTTAATGAATGTAGAGGGTAAAATGATAATATATAACAGTCGCTCTAAAGAATCGGGGGCTTTTCATAAAAAACCTCATGGGAAAAATCCGGGTTGTGGATTCTATGCGGTTAGAACCTACAGTTCCGGAAAGACTCCTTATATAAATTATCGGATAATTAGGGCGATACGCCATAAAAATTGCGTAAATGAACACAATGGGTAGAACAACTTTGCTCAACTGTTTCTATAAAACGCCAATCCGGGGAACAAGCAGGCACCAGTAAGTGGGGCAAAAAAAGAAAAACAAGAAATCACATAGAGAACTTACGCAGTAAAAAAATATATATGCCCTTTCGATCCCTATAATCGCTCGAAATTCCCCAGAATATTGTTTACAACCGAACGCTGTAGGGTTTTCTTCGCTTTAGGCTACGAAAGGATATAAAATGTGTAAGTTCTGTAGGTATAGAAAACCTAAACTTATCGATATGGAACCATGAGTACAGAAAACAGAACCCAAACGCTTATCTTAGCGATAAGAATTTCAGCCATAAGTTCCTCACGACCATATCAATACAGCGAGCGTCCACTACCATTAACAAGCATCACTTCTGGAGACGCTTTCTTGGGTTGAGTGGCATCGCGACCATTCGATTCATTGATATCCACACCTGTTGTGCTAAACTTAAACCGGGCCACGACCGCTTTTAGGTTTTGAGCCATCATGTTGAGACTTTGGGCCGACTCGCTCACCTCGTGCACTTGAGCGCTCATCTGCTCCGCGGCCGCACTCACTTGCTCAACGGCGGCGCTGTTCTCCTCGCTTACCTGGGCTACTTCATCAACAGCTTGGGCCACTTCAACCGACCCGGCTGCCATCTCTTCCGCAGCGGCGCTGTTCTGTTCTACAACCGCCGAAACACTTTCCATATTGC
Source organism: Anaerolineae bacterium (assembly GCA_020433835.1). Next base: position 18,098 of record JAGRBY010000027.1, read on the forward strand.
CAACCAATTCATGCGAAGAGCTGTTCATCTGATGCGTCGCCACCGAAATTGCTTTAACCTGATTGCCCACGCTCTCAACAGCCTTGAGGATATCGACCAAAGCCTGATCGGCGGCGCTGGCGCGGCTAACCCCGTTTTCGACCTCGTTAGAGCCGTCTTCCATCGCGAGTACGGCTTCCGAAACCGACTTTTGAATATCCTTAACCAAACCGGTAATCTCATCGGTGGCGTTGGCCGACATTTCGGCCAATTTACGCACCTCTTCGGCCACCACAGCAAACCCTTTACCGTGCTCGCCGGCCCGCGCCGCTTCGATAGCCGCATTCAAAGCTAACAGATTAGTCTGCGAGGCAATATCTTCGATAGTTACTACAATCGCTCCAATCTGTTCAGAACGTTGGCCCATCTCCTGAACCTTTTGCGCCGACAGATCAACCTTCTTCTTAATGGTATGCATGCCTTGGATAGTATCACCCACAATGGTAGCCCCGTGGCGAGCCGTTTGGGCGGCCTCCGCTGCGCCATCGGCACCAGCTTGGGCATTGGCGGCTACCTGTTGGATAGCTGTCCCCATTTGATGCGCAATATCAGCCGATTTGGCGACGGCCACCGCCTGCTCCTGTGCACCCTGAGACACCCCGTCAATTGTGCGGGCCACCTGTTCGATAGAGGTTTTGGTGTGGAACGCTAAGTTTGACTGCTGTTCAGCCCCGGCGGCCAACTGCTGAATGGTAATACTAATCTGGTTGGTGGCCTGGCTGGCCTGCTCTGATACGCTGCTCAGTTGATTCGAGGCGTTACCAAGGTGTATAGCGTTGTCGGCCACGTCAGATATTGTGTCACGCAGGCTCTGAATCATCCTCTGAAATGCCCGACTGCAAACATCCTGTTCCGAACGCGGACAAACGTCAACGGACAAATCACCCTGCGAAATACGATCAGCAATACTTTTCATCTCTTTGAAAAAGAGAACCATTTGCCCAAACGCTTCAGCCACTATGCCTATTTCATTACGGCTTCTCACCTGAATATCCTGATTAATATCGCCCAGCGCTAACCCTTGTGCAGCCTTGGTCATAGCCGTCAAGGGTTGGGTAATACTTCGTGCTATCATAAAGGCCAAACCGACAACAACGAACGACACAATAACAATCAAAGCGATGCCCGTGTTATGCAGTGTCGTAACGGCGGCGAACATTTCTGCCGTATTCTGCTTGGCATTAAGCGACCAGTTCAAACCGGGCAAATCTAACGGTGTGTGGGCAATAAGAGTTCCTTGACCTAGATAATCGACAATATTTTTCACCCCCGTCTCTCCTGCTGCTGAAGCTCGCGTAGCAGCAGTATCGACAGATTGCTTAAAAAGGGTTGGTTCTTCGCTAAACCGCGAGTCAGACCGCAGCAAAAAATCGTCCGAACTAATTAAAATTGTCTCTCCCGTTTCGCCCAAACCCGATCGCTCTTGCATAAGAGCATTAATTCGATCAATCGGCATCTGAAAGATAAGTACACCAATGTGTTCTGCACCGTCAAATATCGGCGAGGCGATAAATGAAGCCGGCTCATTGTAGGAAGGGTGATACCGTTCGAAGTCAGCTACATAAACAGAATCCGGATCCGTGGCTTCGTTGGCAGCCCGGAAAGCTTTAGCAAAATTGGTATTACGATACGGTCCCGTCAGTAAACTGGTGGCGTAATCAGCTTCTTTATAGACACTGTAGACAATATGCCCTGTATCCGATTCAACGAGAAAGATATCGTAATAGCCAAACTCTTTCAGGAAGTTATGAATAGCCGGATGATAACGCTGATGGAGTTGGCTGTAATCGCTGCCATCACCCGCATCGTCCAACCTATCTTTCTCACCTGTGGGATTAGGATTAGCTGCGATATAAAGATATTGAGCCATTAAAGCTCCAGGGTCGGTGGGAATATACATATCCACTGTAACCGGCTGCTCTAAGTTAGGCGTCAGCCGCGTCAGGTATTCATTTTGATAATAATCCCGTAAAGCGCTCATTTGATCATTTGACAGCGTCCGTCCGCTATCGAAGTCGTCAAATGCCGTTTTGAATTCGCTCATAGCCTCAATAATCATGGGGTCTTCAGATAAAGTGCGTATTTGTCCGGCAATTTGGGCAAAGTACGCCTCAATCTGCGAGGCTTTTACGTCCCGTATAGCAATCAATTTATTGGTGGCCTCTGCCTCAATGGCCTTTTCCGCTGCAAAGTAAGCAATGGCTCCGGCTGTAATGAGAGGGACAAGCGCTATTGCCAGCAATAAAATTATTAATTGGGTTCTCAACGAACCGGTAAAGGCGTTAAACAGGGAATGTTTCTTTTTAATATCTACCATAGCATATCCTTTTTGGGTATTCGTTTCCTTCTATTTTCTCATACAAAACTTATGTGGATTTCATATTGTCTCCTAACCATTGGCGAAAAAACACCTATAAACGCAGCTATCAATACGTGTGGGAACCATTACTATTAACAAGTACCGGCTCACGTACGAACTCGTTAACATAGACAGCGTTATGATTGTGCGATTCAACCCTATCCTCTGTCTCCATTTTCTGGAACTTAAACTGGCCAATTGCTATTTTCAAGCTTTGGGACATCTCATTGAGGATTTGCGCGGCAGCACTTACCTCCTGTACTTGAGCACTCACTTCCTCAGACGAGGCACTGACTTCTTCCACAGCAGTGCTATTGTCCCTACTTACATTGGCAATAATGTCAACAGCGTGAGCAATTTCACTGGAACTGGCAGCCATCTCTTCTGTAACTGCACTGTTCGATTCAACAACTGTTGAAACGGTCTCTATTGTGCTGACCAGTTCATCAGAAAAGGTACTCATCCGTTGGGCAGCGATGGAGATCTTTTTAACCTGATTATCTACTGCTTCAACCCCCCTAAGAATATCAGCCAGAGCTTGACCGGCTTCATTAGCCCGGCTGACCCCACCTTTCACCGCACCAGCCCCATCTTCCATAGCAACCACGGCTTCTGAAACGGTCTGCTGAATATTCTTGATCAAACCGGCGATCTCACGGGTGGCCATGGCGGATTTTTCGGCCAGCTTACGCACTTCGTCGGCCACCACCGCAAAACCTTTACCATGTTCCCCGGCTCGGGCTGCCTCGATAGCCGCGTTGAGAGCCAGAAGGTTTGTTTGCGAGGCAATGTCATCAATCGTTTCAAGGATAGTTTCAATCTGTTGCGAGCGTTGCCCCATTTCCTGAACCTTTTCCACAGACAGATCAACCTTGACCTTAATATTCCCCATCTCTCGAATAGTGTCATCAACAATAGCCACTCCCTCATGGGCAGTCTGAGCAGCATCAGCCGTGTCGTGAGTTCCGGTCTGAGCATTGGCCGCAACTTGCCGAACCATGTCTTCCAACCGTTTGGCGATACCGACCGATGTAGCAACGGCGACAGATTGTTCTTGTGCCCCATGCGCCACGTCCTCAATGGCCTGGGCTATCTGCTCCACCGAAAATTTAGTTTGCGAAGTAGAGAGAGATTGTTGATGCGCACCGGCGGCCAGTTGTTGCATCGTGGCACTAATCTGGTTGGTTGCCTGACCGGATTGATCGGCTGCGGCCGCCAGTTGGGCTGAGGCGAAATTGACTTTGTTAACGCTGTCGACCAATTGGCCGATTAAACCATGGAAGTTGATTTTCATCTGGTTAAAGGATTTGCCCAGTATATCCCGTTCCGATCGGATAGGGACGTCAACAGATAGATCGCCATCGGCCAAACCTTCGACAGCCTGAGATATATTATGAACATAGTCAATCATACGTTGGAAAGTTTTAGCCAACTCGCCAACCTCATCCTGAGAATGAATTTCCAATGCAATGTCCGTATCGCCTAGCGTTGCCAGTCGATGGCCTACGCGCGTTATGTATTCCAGGGGCCGGATAATACGCCGCAACATCCATACCACGCCCCCAAAAAGCAGCACCCCAACAAAAGCAATGACGTAGAGAAAAATCAGGAGTTGCGTGGTCTTCTGTTCAGCCTCAAGTTGAAACCCCAAGACCACATCATTCGCTTTAGTTAAAACATCTTCATTATGAGCTACAACATAGTTGATGGATTGGAGAAATTCCGGCTGATCAGGATTTACCTGTTGCAGCGTTTGAATTGCGCTGTAGAAAGGAGTCCACACCTCACTTACAGTGGCTAACTGAGGTCGCATTGCCGCCGAAGCCGATGGCAGGCCTTCCGCTGCATCCCCACCGGTTAACCCTTGCAATGATTGATCGAATAAGCGACTTGCGGCTGCCAAACCTTCTTTAGCATTTTGGTCACCGCGTTCAAGCATCAACGCGTATTTGCTCATTTTCTGAGAGAGCATGCGCTGTCGCCCGGCCACATTAATAACTAAAGCGTCGGTATGCTGTTCATGTAACATCATCACCACACTAATTATTTCAATAAAGATCAAAACAAGGAGGACTCCCATTATAAAAGATAATTTACGTTGTATGCTTTTAGAGAAGAAATTAAAAATAACCATAATACGATCCTTTGTACTAAACCATTACGATTTCTTTACGGTGACATCTTTTCCTTTGCACAGCCAACTTAGCATCTATGCAAGTATTTTCTTGTTTTTTGAGCAAGAAAATGAACCGCTAAGGCGCAAAGTTCGCTAAGAAAAAATTAGGCTCATTATGTGTTACGAGGAGGAACGCTGGCCGATGTCATTCCCGCTAAAAGCATGCGGGAATCTAGCGCCCTAAGACCTGTTGGATGCCCGATAAAGACATTCGGGCATGACCATGGCCTCCATTTCTATGACCTCCTTGGGATCCATATTGAGCCAAAAATTAATTTAAAAAACTTTGCGCCCTTTGCGTCTTTGCGGTTTTTATTTCTCTTTTGGTTCCGGCTTGTCCGGGTTAGGAATGAGAATTCATTAACTTCCCCAATTCTGTCGGGTAATTCGTAATTGGTAATTTGTAATTAGGGGTTGAACAGCCAATTACCACTTACTCTTTACCAATTACCTAAACTCAAATGCGGAAGTTATTTGATTCACGATCCTTAACAAATTGTCAGCCTTGGCTTTCCTGCAAAGCAATGGCGAGAGCATTTATTTTGTTTCCTATACGCACAACGGAACCCACTACGCTTCACTTAATAGCGTCCGTTATTTATAGTCACGCCTATCTCTTCGTCGTGATGACCATTACCCCCTGAGACTCGATCAACCACCCCTAAAAGGGTCGGCTTATTCTCCCTGAAACTGTACTGCTGTTCCAATTGGGTCAATTGATTGACCATTCTATTTGAAACTTGCTTAAGTTGATTCAATAAACTGTGAGACCTTTCCAAGTCACCCTTCTGATAAGCCGCATGGATCGAAAATAGAAGTTGATGGCCTGTTTCATGAGGTTCGGCAATGGCCTGAAACACCGGCAAGTGTTTCAAATCGATCCGTCCCCGTCCCTGATACCACCGCCCTAAAGCACAATCGGTATGAGACTGAGGTTTAATGACCGCGCCACCGGCCAGCATCGCTTCTACCTGATGCACACAATTCAGATGCGACTGTTTGAACGTCTTGAAATCAACTTCTTCAGAAGATGACAGCTTGAACTGGCCTATTACCTCCTTCAGGTTTTGGGCTATCATGTTGAGCGTTTGTGCCGATTCGCTGACCTCATGCACTTGGGCGTTCATCTCTTCCGAGGCCGCGCTCACCTCTTCCACAGCAGCACTATTTTCCTCACTCACTTTAGCCACATTGTCGACGATCTGGGCAACCTCGCTGGAACTGGCCGCCATCTCCTCCGCAACAGCACTATTCTCCTCAACCACCGCCGAAACACGCTCCATAGCGCCGACCATGTCATCGGAAGAAGCGTTCATCTGCTGCGTAGCCACCGAAATTGCATTGACCTGATCATCCACCATTTCAACCGCACTCAGAATATCAGCCAAAACCTGACCCGCTTCATTAGCTCGACCAACTCCGCTTGCTACCTCGCTCGCCCCATCCTCCATCGCCATAACCGCTTCTGAAACCGTCTCCTGGATAGCCTCGATAAGAGTCGCTATCTCTTTGGTGGCAAGGGCCGACTTCTCGGCCAGCTTACGCACCTCGTCGGCCACCACCGCAAACCCTTTACCGTGCTCCCCGGCCCGAGCTGCCTCAATAGCCGCGTTGAGAGCCAGGAGATTGGTTTGCGAGGCAATATCATCAATGGTCTCTACAATAACCCCAATCTGTTGAGACCGTTGCCCCATCTCCTCAACCTTTTGTGCCGAGAGACCGACCTTGGTCTTGATAATTTGCATTCCTTGGATAGTGTCACCCACAATAGTAACTCCGTGGCGGGCTGTTTGGGCTGCTTCCGAGGCACCGTCGGTTCCGGCTTGCGCATTGGCTGCTACCTGACGAATAGCTTTCCTCATTTGATGGGCAATATCCACCGACATACCAATCGCCACGGCTTGCTCTTGAGCACCTTGCGCTACACCATCGATGGCACGAGCAACCTGTTCAACCGAAGTTTTACTATGCAGAGCAGAGTCAAATTGCTGCTGCGCCCCGACGGCTAACTGCTGCATCGTCACACTAATCTGGTTGGTGGCTTGGCTGGCCTGTTCGGTATTGGTGGTCAGTTGGCTAGAGGCAGTGCCGACCACCGCAGCGGTATCTGTCACCTGGCCGATCAACTGGCGTAGATTAGCAATCATCTGGCGAAAGGCGTAGCCCACTACATCCTTATCAGATTGCGGCGTCACGTCAACAGTGAGATCCCCTTGAGCCATGCGGTCGGCAGTTGCGGCTATGAGGTGTAGGTAAGCCATCATCTGGCGAAAAGGAACCGCCATTTCGCCAAGCTCATCATTTCTTTTCACTTCCACACGCTGTTCCAAATCACCCTTAGCAATATTTGTAGCTATGTAAGTCACGGTATTCACCGCATTCGTGATAGAGCGGGCCAATCGGATGGACAGAATAATCGCCAAACCGATAGCCACCACAGCAAAAATCAACCCTATGGTCTGACTTTGTGCATTCTGGGCTAGAGCTTGCTGAAGAGACATCTCGGCTTCCGTATTTGTGTACGTTTCCAGAACTTCTACTCGCGTGACCAGATCCTCCGCATAAGCATCAAACTCCTCCATAGCCGGGTTGCCTAACGCCGGCCCTCCAGCAATATATTGCTGGGCCATCCATTGCCCCTTACTATAGAACGCCTCAAAAGAGGTGCGCAGCTCCTCTAACTCCTGGCGCGTTTTCGGATGCAACGCCTCAAACGCGGTAACATTTTCACGAAACTGATTTGCATACTTTTCCGCTTCGTCGAAGCCATCGTCAAAGCCTTCAGCAGCACGCGTGGCACTAATATCAGTCAGCCATTGCCAAACTTGGTTAACCTCATACTTAATGTCTGCCGCTATCCGAACGCCGGCATACCCTTTGTCTCGAGCTTGCTCAATGGCCTCGACATTCCTTCGCATTAGGATCCAATTGATGCTCAGCAGGGCAATAAGTAAAAATACGACCGTTCCAAAATTAGCCAGGATCTTATTTCTAATTGTCCATTTCATGTGTGTTCTGCTCCAAGCTTGCATAAATTATGAGTAGATGTACTGTTTGAACAGCGTAACTTATATAACTCAAATTGCCCGCCTATAATCAAATAGGGAATAAGGAGTAGGGAGTAGCGCCTTTCATCCCCTTACTCCCTACTCCTTACTCCCTACTGCCCACGTTGTTAGGTCGAAAATACGTGTCTTTGGGTGTTTTTCGGTTATGGTAACAAACTTGGGTTACATATGAAACACTATAGCTATTATCGGTTAATTACAGAGGGAAACCATAAATTTTGTGTAAAGCTTGAGCAACAATTTCTATAATCAACGATTTCACCAGGTTGCAGGACTTACAAAAAAAGTACTTATTATCGATAAATCAGCATTTGAGTTACGCAAATCGGTAGATTTAGGGTGTTTAACTGACTGCTACCTTCGGAACTGTGTAATCCTTATTCTGTTATAGGAGAACCTGGGTTTCAATCCATAAAATTGGCACCCGGAGATGGGCACTGCATAAACAAAGAGAGGTTCCTACCGGGAGTAATTTGTACCGCAAATGTATATCTGGCTTAAGGCGTGGGCGAACAGGTGATTGTTAGGGTTGCACGAAATCAAAATCCTTCAAACACAGGTGGCAAGTAAACATCCACCATCACCGAGCATCAATGATCGGCAAACGGTGGCGAGAGATCAACCGTTAATGGTCAGCAAACAGGGATCAGTGATGAGGAATGGCAATTAGACTTGTTACTGAATAAGAATTATGAGGTTCAACCCATCTTATAGGACGCCGATAAACGCTGATTTTCGCAGATTTTTTATTTTTTATCAGCGTTTATCGGCGAAAATCTGCGTCCCGTATCTCGCCACGCTTATTGGGTAACAACTCTATTAAATAACTGCAACACTATTAAAAATGGCGATAAGGCGATTTGGAGATTTCTAAGGCCAATCTCCTTATCTCTAATCTCCAGTCTCCTACCAGGTTGCTCAGGTTATTTAAC
>JAGRBY010000280.1 GCA_020433835.1 Anaerolineae bacterium
TCAATTGTTCAAACTGGAGATAATGGAGCAGGAAGGAGGGGCTAAGGAAATAAGGCGCGTTACTGCTTACGCCTTGTTCCTTATCCCTCCTCCTCTTGTATTAGGCAAAGATATCGAATTTTTGGTATTTTTGGTTGTCACAGCGTGGATTAATGATCGGGTTTGCGTGCTGACTTTGGCCTAATTAGATCAACGGCATATATTGCGGCTACAACAACGCCAACACAAACGACAACACGCCACTGCCGATGGAGAAGAACAAGATAATGCCCAAGACGGTAGCGATGATTGTCCCGGCATCGAGGCCGGCGTTGAACTCGACGCTTTCGCCGTCGATCGATTGCTTGATACCGCGCGCGATTTGCTGGGCGTAGGTATCGAGCGGCTGGGGTTTGAGGCCGGCCCATAGCCAGTTGGCCTGGGGCAGCGGCACCACAAACTTCATGGCTGAACCGCTGCTGATAACGGGTTCGACATTATCCGCCGAGAGCGACTGCCACGAGCCGGTGATGTAGCGGGCGGTCTCGATGGCGGCGGGGCTAAAGGGTTGGCCGGTCATCGCTGCTTCGGCGGCGGGGGTGAGGCCCAGCGGCTTGAGCTGAACGCCCGGTAGCGTGCGCTCCAGGTGACGCAGCAGGGTTTGGCCCAACTGGCCGTCCTCGCCGTCGATTACGGCGATAACGACATCGCTGCGGCGGGCGGCCTGGGCCTGGTCATCCAGGCGGCCATCGTGGCGAATGGCCCACCAGTGGTACAGCCACACCCCGGCGGCCAACAGCGAGATCACCAGCGCATCGAACACCTGCGTGATAAAGTCAGTGGGCAGGTCAGCTCCCAGCAGCGCCGAGAGAATATGAAAGACGAACCAGCCGGCGCTGCCGAAGATGACCAGCGAGGCGATGAAAACGATCAGGTAAAGATAGACCTTGCGCACCGTCGAGCGGTACTCGACGCTATGGGGCGCGGCTCCGGCTTCGCCGGCGAGCGGTTGAATAGCTTGGTGTTGCAGCGAGCGCCATGGCAGCAGCCAGACCGGCCCGCCCACCACGATCATCGCTACAAAGACGGCGATCTCCTCGCGATAAAAACTCAGCCCGACATCAGCCGGGGAGGTGATGATATCGACCAGCAGCATCAGCAGCCCGCTCACGCCGATGAGCAGCACCATCAGCCCCAGCGCGGCCACCAGGTAGCCGTACAGCCGCCGCACGCTGGCCTGGCGCGGTGCTTCCGGGGCCTGGGCCGCATCCTGGCGCAGCACAGTCCAGTGGTAAGCCCAAAAGAGCGCACCGACGATAAGCAGCGGCAGCGGGGTGCTCAACTGCCACAGTAACGGATCGGGCGATGGTGGCGCACCCAGGGCCAGCTCAAAGAGCCGCTTGAGCAGCAACGTGCCGCTGCCTAAGGCCATCATCACGTAGATGAAAACGGCCAGGTAGAGATAGATTTTGCGCAGCACCGAGCGCTCTTCGGCGGGATCGCCGCTGCGGAAGGCGTGTTGGGTAATCGACCAGTGGCTAACCCAAATAGCGGTGCCGACGAGCAGTTGCATGCTCGCACGGGTGATGGGCGTTTGCCAGGCCACGCCATCGCCCCACTGCATCAGCATTTGCAATAAGCTGATGCCGCCCCAGGTCAGCATCACCAAGCCACCCAGCGCAAAGCCCAGCAGGTACAGGCGGCGAATGCCGAGGTTGATGGTTTGGGTGGCGATGGCCTGCCAGTTAGAGTGCTGTCGCGTTTGCCGAAACAGGTAGAGCCAGACCACGCTCCAGACCACGATGGCGGCGATATTGTCGACCACGGTCAGGTCGTACGGATAGTATTCGGGCAGTCTGCCGCCGACCAGGGCCACCACACCTTTTTCCAGCAGCCGGTAGAGATTGCTTAGCACCGGCGTCGCGCCGATAGCCATCACCCCATAGAAGAAAAAGGTGCGCACCGGCGACTCGCGTTCGTCGTCGCTGGCGGTTGCCAGTCGTTGGGCCATCAACCAGTGGAAGAGAAATATCGGCAAGCCGACGATAATGGCGGCCAGCAGTGTGGCCAGGCCGGTGATTTGGCCCGTGCCAATGCCTTCGTTTAACACCAGCCGGGCCAGCCCAATCACCGACCAGGTGACCGTCGTCAAACTGATGGCCGCGACCAGGTAAAGGTATATGCGTCGTATGGTTAACATGCTATTCTCCTAAAATAGGTGAGATTGGATGACTGGAGATTGGATAACTGGAGACTGGAGATTAGGAGATTAGGTTAATTGGGAGATTGGTTTGGCTGTCGTGCGTTTTTCGTCAGAGATGAGATGTGGCTTACTCATTGATTCATGTCATTTCGAGGCGTTTTTTGCCGAGAAATCCCATCAAACATTGTTTACAATCGAACGCCGTAGGGATTTCTCGCTCCTATCGTCGCTCGAAATGACAGGCCTATGAAAGCCTCCTATCTCCAATCCCCTAATCTCCCAATCTCCAATCTCTAATCTCCCAATCTCTAATCTCTTACACCCTCATCCCAATCATACTGCCAATACGGATACGGAAAGTGGTTTATGCGCCAGCCGGAGCCGTCGGCAGTCGCTTCGAGATAAACAGTATCGCGACTGGTGTATTGATTATTGTCGAACAGGCCACCGGCGCTGTAGGTGGTGATCGAGATATCTACCTGCGAGCGAGCATCGTCCAACGTAGTTTCGCCGATGGTCAGTGAAGACTGACGGTCGGGGCCGTAGATATCCATATCACGGCTGAACGTATCCAGGTCGGGTTTGTTCTTCAGGTTGTCGGATAGATAGCCGTACGCTTTTTCGTACTCTTCGCGCTGGATGGCCAGGAAATAGTTGTGAACCACGCCGGCCGGATTATCATCGGCTACGTAGCTCTCGGCGCTGGGCTGGCGCAGCAACACCACTACCACAGACACAATGACCAGCAGCACTATGCCGGCCACAATACCGATTAGAAATTTGTCGTTTTTCATAGTTACCTCGTGAAATAGCCGTTAGCCTTTAGCGTTTAGCTATCAGCTTTTTCTGTTCTTGTAAATTTTTTAGCCTGGAGCCAGTCACGACAGCCAAAGGGTATCATGAGCTTTAAGCTGACGGCTGATAGCTGATTGCTGATAGTAACAGTATACCGCAAATAAGCGCTGGTGTGACCTATCGAAGGATAGGTTGCCTATCATATTTGACGATGCCCCTTAGCCTCAGTTACAATATCAGTATCCCATAGTTCAAAGGCTTTATCGATGCTCAACGACCGAGTTTACCAAATCTTGACCCCCACAGGCGATGTGATCGGCTCCGTACCGGATTTGTCGGATGAGAAATTGCGCGATCTCTACCGCTGGATGGTGCAGGGCCGGATCTTCTCCGACCGGATGGTGGCTTTGCAGCGACAGGGGCGGATGGGGACGTTTGCGCCGCTCAACGGCCAGGAGGCTACCTGTGTGGCGATGGCCGCGCCGCTGGAGGAACGGGATTGGCTGCTCGGCTCGTATCGCGAGAGTTTTCCCTATATCGTTAAGGGGGTGCCACTGCTGTCGCAGATGAAACATTGGGGCGGTCGCCTGCCGGTCGATTATCCCTACGAGGCCCGCTGTATTCCCTTCCAGATTGTGCTGGCAACGCAGGTGCTGCATGCCGTCGGCCTGGCGATGGCGATGCGCTACAAAAAGGAAAAGCAGGTGGTCATGGTCGGCTGCGGCGATGGGGCTACTTCTGAGGGTGATTTTAACGAGGCGCTCAACTTTGCCGGGGTCTTTAAGCCGCCGGTTATCTTTATGGTGCAAAACAACGGCTGGGCCATCTCCGTGCCGCGCCGGGCGCAAACGGCGGTCGAGTCGCTGGCTGATCGCGGTCAGGGCTTTGGCGTACCGGGCCGCATTGTGGACGGCAACGACATCCTGGCCGTGTACGATGTCGTAGCGGAGGCCATCGCTCGGGCCAAAGCCGGCGAGGGGGCGACCATCATCGAGGCCGTCACCTATCGCCTCGGGGCGCACACCACCGCCGACGATCCCACCAAGTACCAACCTCCTGAGGAACTGGAAGCCTGGCGGCAGCGCGATCCGCTCCTTCGCTATCGCAAGCTCCTGATGGATCGCGAGCTACTAACCGACGCCGACGATGAACAGCTTCACGATGCCGTCAACGCCGAGTTCGAGGCCACCCTTGAAATCTACGAAGCTCTACCGCCCGTCGATCCGGCTGAGCAGTTTAATTACACGTATGCTGAGCTACCGCCTCAGTTGCAGCGGCAGCGAGAGGTGTTTTTGCAGGAGGGTAATTAGTAATTGGTAACTAGAGATTGGAGACTGAACATTGGGAGATTTAGGAGGCAGTCTCTAATTACCAGTCTCCAATTACCAATTACTAATTACTAATTATCTTGAGGTTTATCTATGCCCAAATGGACGATGGTTCAAGCCATCAATAATGCGTTGGCGATTGAGTTAGAGCGAAATCCCGATGTGCTGGTATTCGGTGAGGATGTGGGGCACAACGGCGGGGTGTTCCGGGTGACCGATGGGCTGCAAGCCCGTTTTGGCGAAGAGCGGGTGTTCGATACACCGCTGGCCGAGTCGGCGATTGTGGGGACGGCACTGGGGATGGCGATCTATGGGCTGCGGCCGGTGGCGGAGATACAGTTTGCGCCGTTTACCTACCCCTGCTTCAATCAGATTGCCTCGCAGGTGACGCGCATGCGTTATCGCTCGAACGGAGTCTACACGGCACCACTGGTTATTCGTGCGCCGTGCGGCGGTGGGGTACGCCCGCCGGAGATGCACTCTGACAGCGTTGAGGCTTATTTTATGCACGTGCAGGGCATTAAAGTGGTTATGCCGTCGACACCGTACGAGGCCAAAGGGCTGCTGCACGCCGCCATCGACGACCCTGATCCGGTGTTGTTTTTGGAGCATATGAAGCTCTATCGCTCCTTTCGACAGGATGTGCCGGAGGATCGTTACACACTGCCGCTGGGCAAGGCGAACGTGGTTAAAAGCGGTCACGACGTGACGGTCATCGCCTACGCGGCGATGGTCAACGTGGCGCTCGATGCCGCCCGGCAGGTTGAGCAGTCGAGTCAGGGGACGGTTGAGGTCATCGACCTGCGTACCATTGCCCCGCTGGATGAGGAGGCTATCGCCAATTCGGTCGCCAAAACCGGTCGCGCTGTCATTGTTCACGAAGCAGCCCGCACCGGCGGCGTCGCTGCCGAGATTATCGCGGTTATTAATGAACACTGTCTTTATTCGCTGCTTAAACCGGTTGAGCGCGTCACCGGCCCTGATACGCCCTTTCCCGTTCCCAGACTGGAAGACACCTTTCTGCCCACCCCGGAGCGTGTGGCCAAGGCTATCAACCGGGTTTTGGAGCCGTAAAGGAGTAATTGGTAAATAGTAACTGGTAATTAGAGATTGAATGACTAAAACAAATAAAGTCTGCAATATCAAAAATGGAGATAAGGAGATGAGGAGATAAGGTGATTTGTAAGGCTCATCTCCCAATCTCTAATCTCCTCATCTCTAATCACCCTTTACCCACTTCAATCATATGAATGATGTTTCATTACATATTGCTTAATCAATACAAAAACGGAGGAAATCATGTCTAACCTACCGCAAAAATATGTCGATGTTGCAAAATCGCTGATACCCTATATCGATGATCGGGCTGAGACACATCAGATGGCTTTGATCAAGATCGATCCCACGCTGCCCTGTTTTTTGTGCGGCAAACCGGCTCCGATGGCTCTGGTTGCGCCGGCACCGCAGTATGCCCACAGCCAGACGGTTCCGTGGCTGACCTTTCCTATCTGCCAACAGTGTGAAACGGCACAGGTGCAGAGCCAATCCGGTGAACCGGAGTAAAAGTTGAAAAGGGGGTTGACAATTACCTGATTTTGCCTTTAAAATGAACGTATAAAGGTTTGGCAGCGCGATAGTTGTCGGCCGAACGCTCAACAAAAAAATAGATTTTTCACCCTTTAAGGTGGCTTGGTTGCATTGCAAACCAAGCCTTTTTTATTGCCCAAAATATTTATTCTTAGCGGTGACGGTGGTTATTCATCTTGTCACCCCCTTAGTATGTATGACATTAGGAGTTATATTATGAAAAAGAAGTTGGCCTCTTTCTTTAGCCACGATAATATCTTTTTATTCCTACGCAACTATGCTTTTTTGACCATCGGTACGGTGCTGGTTGTTGCCAGCTTTGATATATTTATGCGCAGAACTAATATTGCCCCCGGTGGCGTAATGGGGATGGCCTTAATTCTTACCCATTTCACCGGCTGGCCATTGGGAATCGCCACGTTTATGCTGCAAGTCCCGATGCTTATCCTGGGTTTTTACTTTCTGGGGCGGTTCCACTTTTTGATTACCACCTGGTATGTGACTATTCTTTACAGCTTTTGCCTGGATTTTTTCACCAGCTATCTTCCGCACGAGGGCTTAACGGATGATCTGTTGCTTAATACCCTCTACGGCGGGGTGCTGGGGGGGATTGGTCTGGGCTTTATCTTTCTAGGGCGGGGAGCCTTTGCCGGAACGGGGATCATCAGCCGGATTATACAGCTCAAAACGGGTTTGCCGATTACGCAGATTTATCTGATGGTCGATGGCGGTATCATCTTTACGCAAGGCATGATTTTCGGCTGGGAAATTGCGTTGTACGCGCTGCTGATGCTGTTCATCTACGGACTGGCTACCGACTACATGCTCGAAGGACCGAGCGTCATTCGCACCGCTTTCATTGTTACCACCCATCCTGAGGAGATAGCCACAGCGTTGTTTCAGCGGCTAGGCGTCGGCGTTACCGGCTGGGAGTCGCGGGGGATGTATACGCATACCGAAAAGATTACGCTGTTTTGCACCGTCTACCGGCCCGATATTGCTTTGGTCAATGAGATTGTGGCTCAGGTCGATCCCGGTGCTTTTGTGGTTATCGGTCAGGGGCACCAGGCTCGCGGTGGTGTTTTGCGCCACAAGATTCAGAAGGTCGACAAGCAGACGAAAGCTATCGAAAGGCCCAAGTTGGCTGCGGAAACACAGTAGCCTGAGACTTTAACACCGAGAACGCGAAGGAGGCACAGAGTTCACAGAGGTTTTTCTTGGTAGGCTTTGTGTCTTCTTAGCGCGTGATCAATTATACGGGTGTAGAAGTCGCTGTAATTTCCCCGGACTTTTCCAAAACACAATATAAAGCAGTTCCATCATCATGGCGATGCCAACCATAGCAATCAAAACCAACAGTTGAAGTGGATCGCTTTGATAACTGCTCCAGCATAAGGTGATAAGGGCTGTAACACAGGCCAGCACGCCGAAGCCCGCCAAGAGTTTATGACTGCCAACGGTTTCGGCTAAAACAAAATTGGCGGCATTAACAATCCCAAAAATAATGAGAAACCCGGCGCTGGCCATGGTTGAAATCTGGGTGATATTGCCGATGTTCGCCAGTAGTAAAGCCAGGGCGGTAGTAATCAACAAGCCCACAACCGGCTGGTTCCAAACGCGATCCTCCAGAAACGCCGGCAGTTCGCCTTCGGTAGCGATGACATAGCTCAAGCGAGCCGAGCCGTACAGTGTGGCGTTGATGGCGGAAAAGGTCGCCAAAACCGCTGAAATAGCCACCAATGTAAACCCGAATTGACCCAACGCGGGTTTAGCGGCAGCCGCCAGGGCAAAATCACTGGAGGCTTGTACCTGGTCGCTGGTTAACGAGCCGGCGGTGACAATGGCAATTAGAATGTAGAGGATAATCACAAATACAACGGCCCCATAGTAGGCTTTGGGCAATGTCACGCGATAGTTCTGAACCGATTGGGCCGTGTTGGCAATGAGTTCGAAGCCTTCATAGGCCACAAAGATTATCATGCCCGCTCCAAACAATTGGGGCAGAGGCTCCCACGTACCAGGAGCGAGACGAGACGGATCCACGGCGCTAAATCCGGCCACGATGACCAACAGCAAAATAGCAATTTTGATGATGACCACATAGGTTTCCGTCTTGCTGATGAGGGAAGCGCTCAAAAGATTGAGGAGCATCGGAAAAATAATGCCGACGCTGATGAGGATATGGTTCAGCCAGGCGCTTTGCAAACTATCCGGTAGAAAAGTGGCGGCGTAGTTGCCAAAAGCCACGGCATATAAAGCCAGGGTGACGATATAGCTGACCCACAGTAAGTTGTTCGTACTGCCGGTCAGGAAGTTGATGCCAAAAGCCTGATCGACAAAGATAACCGTGCCGCCTTTGCTGGGATATTTGACCGATAGTTTTGTATACGAATAGGCCGTTACTAAGGCAATCAAGCCGGCAATTAGGAATGAAATGGGCACAGCCCCGCCGGCCAGTTCGACAGCCAGCCCTAATACCGCAAAGATGCCCCCGCCGACCATGCCGCCGACGCCAATGGCGATTGCGCCAAATAGGCTAACCTGTTCCGTTGTATCTTCGTTTGGTGTAGATAAGTTTTTCATAAGCTGTTAGTTCCGTGCCGGACAAGTATCTATTACGCGTCGGGAATGGGCTGCACCTTTGTATTGATGACCTCGACTATTGTATCAACGGTCCGATCCATATAGCTGCGACCGTCCTCTAAAAAACGCTCTTCATCTAAATAGCCACCCGGCCCGTCGTGTTTAACCCCCGGCAATAAAATAGAAGAAATTCGCCCCGAGCGGCGACCTTGGTTCCAGGCCGACGTATAAGCCAGCCGCCAGCGACCCGGAAAGATCATGCCCAGCCGCTGGACGGTATCTTTGTCGCTGTAAATGTGAACCAGGTGATCGATGCGATTAATTTTGGGTGTGGAACTCAATACGCCGCCGAGCGAGATGACCGTAACGGGAGCCGGCAGCACCTCAGCCAGATAGGGAGCCGCCCCCAC
>JAGRBY010000281.1 GCA_020433835.1 Anaerolineae bacterium
GTTGAAACCAGCCGGCCAACTACCTTACGCGATCAAACCTATGTTGCTGAAGGTGTTATTCACCATTGTGTCCCCAATGTCACGGCCAGTGTCGCCCGTACAGCCAGCCACGCGCTGACTCATGCGTCGCTCCCTTGTCTCAAAGCTGTAGGCTCTAAGGGCCTCTCCCACGTTGTACAAACCCACTCGACACTGGCACGCGGTATCAATTTGTATCAGGGTAAAATTGCCCATCCCAGGATAGCGACGGCTTTAGGTCGAGAAATAGAAATCGAGCTGCCATCTGGAGTAGAACAATGACCCTTGATACAAATTATCGACGAAAAATAACCGATGTAGATTTAGCCCTGTCTAGTATAAAATCAGGCCAACGCATCTATCTGGGTGGTGGGGCCGGCGTGCCGCTAACCCTCATCGACGGCTTGGTGCGGCGGGCACACATGCTGCGTAACGTGGAAATTACCCACATTTTGACCTTTGGCAAAGCCCCCTATGTTGATGCCGAATTTTCCGCCTCTTTTCGCCATAACGCCCTGTTCATCGGTTCGGCTGTGCGGGGAGCGGTTCAGGAAGGTCGCGCCGACTTTACACCCATTTTCTTGTCAGAGATACCGGGTTTATTCCGTAATGGTATTCTACCGCTCGATGTGGCGCTCATCTCCGTTTCGCCGCCCGATGAGCATGGCTTTTGCAGCTTTGGTGTGGAAGTGGGAACAACCAAGCCGGCTGCGGAAGCCGCTAAGATTATCGTCGCCGAAATGAACCATCAAATGCCACGTACTATGGGCGACAGCTTCATCCACGTTAGCCGCCTGAGTCACATCATCGAGACCGATTACCCGCTGCCGGAAGCCCCCCAGGGCGGTGCTTCTGAGGAGCATATGATGATCGGTCAGTATATTGCCGAGATGATCCCGGATGGGGCGACGTTACAGATGGGTATCGGCAGTATTCCTGATGCCGTTTTGCAGAATTTGGGCAACCACAAAGATTTAGGGGTTCATACCGAGCTGTTCTCCGATGGCGTCATCGACATGGTTGAAGCCGGTGTCATTACCTGTGCTCAGAAGACATTCCATCCGGGTAAGATTGTCGCCGGCTTTTTGTTTGGTTCTAAACGTCTGTATAATTTCGTCAACAATAACCCGATTATCGAAATGCATCCCACGGATTATGTAAATGATCCCTTCAATATCGCCAAGAATAACCAGATGGTTTCCATCAACTCGGCTATCCAGGTCGATTTAACGGGTCAGGTATGTGCCGACTCGCTCGGTACGCGTTTTTACAGCGGTGTAGGTGGTCAGGTCGACTTTGTTCGCGGTGCGGCCCGTTCTAAGGGGGGGCTGCCGATTATCGCTTTCCCCTCGACCACACGCGATGAGTCGATTAGCCGGATTGTGCCTATTCTAACGGAAGGGTCCGGGGTAGTCACCACCCGCAATGACGTCCATTACGTTGTGACCGAGTATGGTGTGGCTTCGCTGCATGGTAAAACGATACACCAGCGCGTACAGGAACTGATTAACATCGCTCACCCCAAATTCCGTGATGAGTTAGGACGGGCGGCCCATGATTTGGGTTATGTATAAATCTGTACGGGCATTTGAGTGCTACTCAAAACTGTAAGAAATTGTTTTAAAAGCCTCAAAAGGTCCACAGATGGACACAGATTCTCACAGATACTATCAAAAGACAAAAAAAAATCAGTGAATATCCGTGTAAATCTGTGGACAACTCTGTAAACGTTCAAACAGCTTCTAAGGCCATAGATAAGCCAGATAGCACCATTAGAGATATCTAGCTTTATCTGTAGCAGTTGTCTTTCTTCAACCTTTTTGGGCGCTTGTTCTTGCAAGCGCCCTATTCTTTTTCTACACAGGTTCTTTAGCCCAAATTATAAAAAATAAATTTCCGTGATAAGATATCGCGCAGTAATTGTGCAATGCTTTTCATGATACGAAAGGATAGAAAGATTCTTATGCTTGATTTTGCCCCGATCCGGAGTAAAGAAAAAACGATGCATGACACGTATGGACATTTCACTCCGGCCCAGTTACGTGATTTGACGAACGAAATGATTGATACCATCCTTGGCCTCATTGCCGAATGCGATGATGAAGATATTACGTTTCTGTATAATGACCCGTCTGCATATGATCATGCTGCGGCCAGTTCGGAAGAGGTTAACCTGGCCTGGACTTTAGGCCACGTGATTGTTCATATTACGGCTACAGCTGAGGAGACTGCCTTCCTGGCCGCCGAATTAGCGCGAGGCGTTCGGCGCGAAGGGCGCTCGCGCTATGAGGTTTACTGGGAAACCGTAACCACGGTTGAGCAGTGCCGCCGGCGGCTGGAAGAAAGCCGTCGAATGCGGTTGGCCAGCCTGGATATGTGGCCCGATGAACCACACCTGAATAACACCATAGAACTGCGTTACTTAAAAGGCCCTATTAATCCTGTGTCGCGATTTTTGGGCGGTCTCAGCCATGAGGATGCCCATTTAGGCCAAATTAAAGAGATTTTGCGGCAGTCGCGTGCAGTAAAGGCGATGAAGGGGTCATCAATTCGTAATTTATAAGCGGAGGCTTACCTAATGCCCGGTCGTGAAAATGTTTTTGTCTATGGTACACTGCGGCCCCCACAAACCACTTCACCTAAAAGTGACAGCCGCTACTATTTCCAAATTGAGGGTTATGTCAAAACCGCCGAGCCGGCCCGGATAGAGGATGCCGATCTTTTCAATATGGGGGCCTATCCGGCAGCGCGTCCGGGCAAGGGAATAGTTTACGGTGACCTCTTAAGCGTAGAGGCTCAAGCGTTGCCCGTTATGGATCGCATCGAAGGCCATCCTAAATTTTTCCGCCGGGAAAAGGTTACTGTTGAAACCGGCTCCGGCAAAACGCAAGCCTGGATTTATTGGGCTTCTCGGGGATTGGTCATCGGCATGCGCCCCATCATCTGTGGCGACTGGTTTCGACGGAATGAGGATGACTGTCGCGCTGTCTCGCCGGAAGTGGCAGAAGCAGTTCACGCTGAAGTCCAGGACGAATCGCTGCAAGCCTTGGTTAAACGTTTTGCCGAAGCGGAGTGCAGTTGGTTCAATACGGTTCGACCCGATGAGCGGGCCCACAGTGCGCCGATCTGGCACGTGTGGTATCGAGGTCGGGCCTATGTGGTGACCACCCCGGATGCCGTTAAAGTTACCAATATTGCTCAAAATCCGGCTGTCGTCATCACCCACCCCGATCCCATCAACCCGATTATTGTTGAAGGGTGGGCCACGCTCGCGCCGGAAATGGGTGAGGCCCTACAACCCTTGTTCCAGACCAAATACAACTGGGATATCAGCACCGATGCCGATTACGGCACCATCATCGAAATTACGCCGACAAAGTTGATGGCCTGGGGTAATCATGGCGAAGGCCGCTGGGATGGTGAGCAGGTACTGCAAGTTTGGTCTGTGTAGGGCAGTTAGTCGACCGTAACTAACACAGAGGCCGGCACAAACTGCACCTCGACCCCGGCCGGCCCAACAAAGGTAGGGGCCATGTTGATCTGCTGCCCTCGACGCAGCCCGGAAGCATCCAGGGTTACGTGCACTAAATCCGGGTTGCTTCGAATTTCATTAAGAAGCGGTTGCGCTCCGTTCAACAGAAGATCGACTGTCGGCGGCTCGATGGAAATGGTAAGGTTTGGCTGCGCGCCGATAGGATCAATGTTGCGGGTTATAGCTAAGTTACCGGCTCGTGGCGTGATGCCGACCGTAACTTTCACATTGCGAGCCGGCGCCCCATTGTCGTCTAAAGCTTGAAGGCTTGAGGGCAGATCGAGCGGAATTTGCACATCAAAATCGCCGGTAGCCTGGCTTACATCCACGGGTAATGTCGTGATAACACTGCCGATCTCGGCCAGTTGATCGATACTGCCTTGGAGGGTAACATTGGCTGGTGATACACTCAAATTGCTTAGTTGGTATCCCTGGGGCGGCTGGCCCGTTACGTTGGCCTGAACGCTTACCTCACGAGCGTTAAGTTTAGGTTGGATATTAGCATTGACCTGGGTTTGATTTGGCTGAACCTCAACACCAAGAACCTCCTGTCCATGCTCGTCTAAAACACGCAGAGGGCGTGTCTCGCGAATAGATGTTGTTGCATTAGCCAGCGAGATACTGGTTTCAACCTGCTCAACTTTTTCAACATAGGGAGCCGGCCCAACAATTTGAACTTCGCCCGGTACGGCGGTTGGAATACCAACCAATTCATAGGCGGTGGGCAGATTTTGTTCATCGGGAATATTGACTTGAATAGGAATTGTTCGACTGATGATGGGAGCCAGTTCAATATCCAGCGTAGCAGGATCAACTGAGACAACCAATACCTGGCTTACACCAGAATTGATTTCGATTGGCAATCGGTACAACCCGGCTGTGGTTCTGGCAAGGGTAGCCGTGGCCTGAAAGCTGCTGGAGCGTAAAGTCGGCAGCAGTTCGTTAGTTGTTTGAATCACAGCGGAAACGGTTTCAGGAGGCGGTGGAATAATGCGCATATTTGAAGGCAGGTTTTCTATTCGCAAGGCTATTTCTTCAACCCGCGCCAGCTGAAAGGGATTTGTTTGCTCGATCACAAACGACCAAACTACAAGCGATAAGAGTAAAGCCACAAAAAGTAAACCGAGGTTGAGCAAAATATCTCTGGGCCTAAAGCTCATATTCGGGTGCCACAGCCGTTTTAGTAGGTCTCCTAGAAGCGTCCAAAGCGAGAAGGGCTTGGCTGGGCGTGAAGAAGAACCATAAAAATCGAGCAGTTTCTCTCGCAGTTCCAGCAGAGAAAGTGGGTGATGCAAGTGGCCTTGTTGAGCTACCCGAAGATGGCCTGTTTCCTCGCTAATGACAATAACAAACGCGTCACTGGTTTCGCTCATGCCAACGGCTGCTCGGTGTCGGGTGCCTAATCTTTTTTCGGCGGGTAGAGAACGTTCGGTGAGAGGCAGAACGCAGCCGGCAGCCACTACTTTATCACCCTGTACCAACACGGCTCCATCGTGCAGAGGCGTACCATTATAGAAGATTGACTCTAAGAGTTCACTTGTTACCCGCCCGCCAAAAGATACGCCTGTTCTTACAACCTCATCTAGCGAGTCATTTTGCTCAAGAACAATGAGCGCCCCTGTGCGGCTGTCGACCATATTTTCTACGGCATGCGTGATTTCGGGGATGACACGTTCAGATACACTTTGGCGCACCGCTTGAGCCAGGCCAGAGCTTCGTCCAACGCGCTCTAAAAAGCGTCGCAATTGGGCCTGAAAGATGATTGGCGTTGCTACGAGGGTGGCTACTAATATTCCGCGAACCAGCCAATCGAACACAGGTAGAGGTAGTAAAGTGGTTAATACAAAGAGCGCTAACCCTAAGAGTAAAATTTCGCGCATCATGTACCCAAATGCGCTGCGTCGAATAAGGGTTAGGATAAAATAAAAGGCGGCCGTGACCAAGCCAAGGTCAATCATTCCAAACCAGGTTAAATTGGACAGCAAAAAAGCGGTTTGGTTGTATAAAGACTGAAACGAGTCCATATAAGCTGGGTATCTCCAGAGAGTCAGTTTCGTGGTTATGATAGTGCGGCAGACACTGGGTTAGGTGTGCGGCAATACACGGCAATTTTTATACGCCCGCTATATAAAAACCTTCACTTTGCCAAAATTTTCACAAAGAAATTACTTATAGTTGTTTAATTCCAAATCCTGCGGCGGCATTGATTTTACAAACGGAGGAACCTTATCTTCAGCTTGGCGATAGTAGAATCGCTGGGTAGGATAGGCAAACTCAATATCAGGGTGCTGGGCAAAGGCTTTTAATATATCTTCCCAAATCCCTTGTTCCGTTGACCTACGGCGGCGCGGATTAACTAAAAAACGGAGTGTAAGCAAAATACCGCTTGGCTCGACCCTCATATAAACAATAGGTGTCAAATTTTTATAAACAATATAAAAACGACGGGCTGCGGCTTTGACCCGTTCAGAAGCATCATAACTTAGATGGGCGGTATCCTGTTTGGCAATCTCCGTAAGAAGTGCTTTTGCTTTTTCCCAATTACTTTCAAAGGTAATCATAACCTCTATCTCGTGCCAAATATATTCTATACCTTTATTATAATTGGCTAAGGAATGATTGAACACTTGACGGTTAGGAATATGGAGAATACGCCCCGTGCTTTGATCGGCATGCACCCAATTGCCTATTTCCAGCAGCGTAAATTGAAGAAAACGAATATCGACCACATCACCGGCGTGATTGCCAATTTCAACACGGTCGCCAACTTCAAAGGGACGACGAGAAATGATGAGCAGAAACCCGGCTAAGTCGGTTAAAGGGCCTTGCAGCGCAATTGCCAGCCCGGCCGAAGCCAAGCCAAGAAAGGTAGCCAGGCCTTGAATGTGTTGAATCCATATCCTGCCTAAGAGTAGAAGCCCCAGAAAGGCAATGATATAAGATGAAGTTTTACGCCAGGTATAGCGTGCTCGATCATCGAGCAATTTCTCCTGAATAAGCTGATACATAGTTAAGCGTAAGATCCAAAGAAGAAAAAGAAATATTAATGAAACAAAAAGTTTTTCTTGCAGGTCAGCGCTTGGAATCAAGAGATTTTGCATCAATGGATCGTTTACTAAATGTTCAATCCACTCCATCGTATCCCACCCTTTCTCGCCCCCTAGTTTGTCTGATGAGAATTATTATACTATTAAAAAAGCAATAGGAGTCTAAAGTGATTCTTTAGACTCCTATATTATCAACTGCGTTTGCGTTTAGACAGCGGCGAGATCGTGTGCTGCAGCAACTGTTCTGGTTGTGACATCGGCCACGTCCCCTTCGCCATTAATTTCAATCAGCACGCCATTTTCCTGGTAATAGTTGATGAGTGGTGCCGTTTGCCGGTGGAACGTCTCCAGTCGGGCACGAATGGTTTCCGGCTTGTCATCATCGCGCTGATAGAGATGTTCGCCATCACATTTGTGGTTGGGGCATTCCTTAAACGGATTAAACATTTTGTGAAAGGGCGTTTGGCATTCCCGGCAAATCATACGCCCTGATAGCCGATTAACAATCTCGGAGTCGGAAACTTTAAGATAAAGTACGGCGTTCAGCTTGCGGCCCATACCGGCTAAAATTTCGGTTAGGGCTTCAGCCTGGGGTAACGTACGGGGGAAGCCATCTAAAATAAACCCTCGGGACGCATCATCTTGGGCCAACCGGCTTTCCACCATTGCTTCGGTAACATCATCGGGCACAAGCTGGCCGCAATCGATATAACTTTTGGCAAGTTTGCCCAGATCGGTTTGGTTTTTAATATTTTCCCGAAAGAGATCGCCGGTTGAAATATGGGGCACAGCCAATTCTTCTTTCAACTGGCTGGCCTGAGTACCTTTACCTGATCCCGGCCCCCCAACCAGAACCACATTGACGCTTTCGTCAATGCGTTTGGTATCGGGTGTGATCGAAACAGGTTTTAACGTTTGCAGCTTGGCTGTTTCGGCGGGGGTTGCCATTCGAATGCGGTGCTGGATAAGGCCCTCAACCGCCTTTGATACCGCCTCTCGGACCGTTTGGATGTCACGCGAGCCGTCGATAATAATCAAGCGTCCGGTGGCTTGATAGTAATCGATCAAAGGCGCAGCAGCCCGTCGAAATGCCCGTAGACGAACGCGAATCAGCTCCGGAATATCGGCCGTGCGCCGCCTAAGCTCTCCCCCACAGCGATCACAGATGCCTTCTTGAGCAGGGGGATTAAACTTGAGATGGTAAGGCGTGTAACATTCACTACAAACAACACGCCCTAAGAGTCTCAGCACGATTTCATCATCAGGAACATTGAAATAAATTACGCCGTGCATCTTTCGATCTACTTCTTTGAGCAATTCATCCACAAACTGCGCTTGATTTACCGTGCGTGGAAAACCATCAAAGAGAACACCCTTTTCCGGATCGGCTTTCCAGAGCCATTCTTCCACAATGGCGTCAACGACCTCATCGGGTACAAGTTCACCGCGCGTCATATATTTTTTAGAAAGAATGCCAATAGCGGTGCGTTCTTCAACATGACGCCTAAATAACTCGCCGGTTACAATGTGGACTAAATTAAATTTTTCAATTAAGTAATCGACGTGGGTTCCCTTACCCGCTCCAGGGGGACCAATCAAGGCAATACTCATAGTTTTCTCCTCTCTGAGCTAACATTTATAGAATTTTGATGATAGGTTTACAAACTACATTACCATAAGCTTAAATTGCTTTACTCACTTTGACGTCTTGTTAGTAATACAATGCGAACTAAGCAGTATTATCTCTGACTAGAAATACCTGTCAAACTGGTGTGCTTGTTACGATGGTATTGCCATAAAAGTAAAAAGCCGGGCTATGACCCGGCTTTCACGAAGAGAGAGGAGTGGATAGGAGAACACTACTGAATCAAGCGATTGACCAAAGTGATTAAGCGATCGATGGCTACTGGCTTTTCAATGAAGATGTCGACGCCCATTTCTTGGCAAATGCGTTCGTATTGAATGTGGCTGGACATCATGACGGTTTTGATGTTTCTTTTTGAGAATGTGTCGAGCTGCTCGTACATCAGCCCGATCCCGTGATCGTGGTTGTTGATATGGGTGTCGCTTAAAAAGAGGCTAATAGAGTGATTTGTAAGGAGATTGCGTGCTTCCTGAATTGTTGTGGCGGTAAGCACGTGGTATCCGGCTCGCTTTAAAGCTTGCACATACAGATACTGAAGGTTGGGGTTGCTGTCGAGCACTAGAACACATGGAGAAGTTTTTTGTTTACGATTTGTTGTTGTTTGGGTAAGATGGGTAAATAACCCCATGTTGAAA
>JAGRBY010000282.1 GCA_020433835.1 Anaerolineae bacterium
CTAGGCCACAGTCCATTTTGTTCCTTTCTATTATTGTGCCGTTACTGTTCTACGCGGGTCCAGTCGGCGATGTTCCACAATTCTGAGTCCCACGTGTTCATTCGAACCCCGTCTATGGTAACGCTGTGGGCTGATACATCGCCCCGGTGAACCAGCGGGATCATGACGTAGTTCTGCATCAGCATGTCGTTCATCTGCTTGGCTAACTCGGCGCGATCTTCCAAGGCCGCCGTTTCCGACATTTGAGCCACCAAGGCATCGTAATCGGCGTTACACCAGCGCGGCATATTGTTGCCGATCCATTGGTTGTCGGGATTGGGGATTTCTTTACAGAGCCAGTTGGCCATGTAAGATTCGGGGTCGGTGCCGTCGAAGTTGTTGG
The DNA here is from genome assembly GCA_020433835.1 of Anaerolineae bacterium. The sequence continues at coordinate 383 of JAGRBY010000282.1, forward strand.
TGTACATTTCGATGTCGGCGAAGAATTTTTGGAAGGTGTCCGGGCTGGACGGGTCGCCGCCAAAGAAGACGCCGGCGTCGACGTTACGCAGTTCGCTGCCGACGCCAATTTGCTGCCACCACTGTTTGACTAGAGCTTGGGTGCTCTGGCGAACGGAGTTGGTGGAGGTTTGGTACAGAATTTGTAACGGCACGCCATCTTTTTCGCGAATGCCGTCGCCGTCGGTGTCAACAATACCGGCTTCGTCCAACAGTGCGTTGGCGCCTTCAATATCTTGCACCAGACAGCCATCATTAGCGGTTGAAACATAAATTTCCGGAGCAGGTAGCACGTTACAGGTGGGCTTGCCGCCAGCCCCGTACAACTGGGTTGCAATCGCTTCGCGGTCGATAGCCATCGACAGGGCTTGGGTCACAACCGGATCGGTCAGGAAGGGATGGGGGTTGGGGTCATCTTCGGTCCAAACCGAGCGCAGATCGCCCAGGGCCGGATCGGGGTTGGTGAAGTTAACCATCAAGCGCTCGACAGAAGTACCGTAAGCGGTAACCACGGTTCCTTTGCCGGCGGCGGCCATGCTGTCGAGAATTTGCGGCTCAACTTGCAGGTTCCAGGCGTAGTCGACTTCGCCGGTTTCCAGAACCGAGCGAGCGGCGGCGGCGGCATCACCACCACCTTTGAAGATAACCTGGCTAAAGTAGGGCTTGTCGGGATCGCGGTAGTTTTCGTTGATGTCGTAAACAACTACGTCATTGGCTTTGAAATCAGCAACTTTGTAAGGGCCGGTGCCGATGGGAGCAAAGTTTTGGTCGGTACATTCTTGCGCTTTGGCGCCCATGCAATCTTCAAACTGCGCTTTTTGAATTACCGGGATGGTAGCGCCCACAAATGGGCCGTAGGGGAAAGGCTTCGGTACGCCGAAGTTGATTTTTACGGTCAGGTCATCAACCGCTTCAACGCTTTCAACATCGCCCAGGTAAGAGAGCGCGTTACAGCCCATTTCTTCGTTAAGACAGTATTCGGCGGTAAATTTCACGTCTTCGGCGGTAAAGGGGGTGCCGTCAGACCAGAGAATACCCTCTTTAATTTTCCAGGTGATGCTGGTTAGGTCTTCGGATACGCCACCGTTTTCAACGGTCGGAATTTCTTCAACCAGCCAGGGGACCATATTGCCGTTTTCGTCGTAGCGGGCCAGCGGCTCCAACACAACCGAGGCGGCTTCGATGTCTTTGGTACCACCGGAGAGGAAGGGGTTCATGGTTGAGGCAGCCTGCCAGTAGAGAATGTTCAGAGTGTCACCGGTACCGCGCATGGTCTCGGCGCTTTCGGCCATTTCTTCTTCCGGTTCGGCTTCGGTTTCGGTTGTTTCAGCTTCTTCTTCAGCCGGTGCTTCTTCTACTGCTGCTTCCTCTGCTGGTTCTTCCTCAGCCTGCTCTGGCTCTTTCGGGGCTGCGGGTTGCGGTTGAGCGCCACAGGCAGCCATCAACATCAGGGCTACAGCGGCACAAAGTAATAGAAACAGGTTTCGTTTCATAATAAAATACTCCTCCTTAATGAGTGAACACAAAAAATTTACGTACATATATATAAATACAGAGCCAACGTTTTTAACTCCCTGGGAGTTTTTAAGGGGTCACCTCCTCTTTAAGCTATGGGTAAATTGAGAGCATCACTGAAATTTTAAAAAGGATTTTTTAACGCAACCTCTTTGTTGCCCGGTTTAGTCCTCATTTCATTATTTGGTGTATGGGTAATGCTCTATGGGAGACCATCCTCTTGGATGTGGATGATGTACTCATATATGAGATAGGTGTTACAACGCTGTAGAGATTATTGTGATCTTGAGATTATCCAGATGACGTTGGCTTGGCGAAAGTTCGGTGATTGCAAGTGATGCTAGTGAAGTGTATGGTCGAATAATTGTGTAGCTGTAAAATATGGTGCGATCAGGCTGTCGAGAATAGCATGATTTTTAGGGCTGGTCAAATTATTTCTTGTTTAGACAAGCATGGTTAATAGGGTTGAGTTCTCAAGGTGACAGGCACTTGAACGTCCTCAATCGACCTATTGGGGCTAATCCAACGCTGATTTATGACCAATAAGTGACTGTCACCTGCCTTTTGCGTAAATTATTGTTCAGACAAGCATGGTTAATAGGGTTGCTGATGGCGTAGTAAGGTGTTTTTTGATGCCGGCGCGTCTATTAATCCATTGCTGGTTTGATAGGTGAGAGGGGCTTCGGCATTGATCATATTGAGGCGCAGTTCAGAATTGATGGGGATGAACAATGGCTGCGCTTCGGCAGAACCGGACGGCGGTAAGGTGATAGAATAGCGCAGCATGGTTACAGTCGCGAAACAGATAAGGCTTATCCAGATAACAGCATACAGCGAAATCAGCGGCCGGCGAAAAATGAGCGCAGCCGGGGGCGGCCAGAATGTTTCTAGCCATTGGCCTAACAAGGATTGGTGTGGGACGTGTTCTGTGGCGCAATACCCCAAGAGGAGATTGAGATCATCAACATCTTCTTCTAAAACGTGGGCTAAACGCTTAAGCCAGTTAGGTTGAATATCCTCCGTGAAAAAAAGCCCTTGTTCCAGGCCAAGCAGAACTGTAGTTGATAACTTTGTGTGCCGGCTTAACGCTTCGATGGAGAAACCGGCGCTTTTACGAGACGCACTCAAATAGCGCCCCAAAGCCACCGAGCCAGGGGGCGGCTGTTGGGCTTTGTGCTCGGCACGCTGTCTATGGTGTTGTGCAATGATGTGACCGAACGCTTCCAGCTCTTTTTTCCGCTGGTCAAGTTCCTGGTCAGCCATAATCAGAGGGCCTTTCAAACAATTTTTTCAGTTCGGGAAAACTGCGCAACTTGTCTCGGGCGCGTTTGTGGTAAACGCGCACGGTGTTGCTATTCATGTCTAGCCGTTGCGCAACTTCAGTGGCACTTTCAACGGCTTCGAAATAGATTAACATGATAATACGCCGCTCAATTTTAGAGAGGCGGCGGATCATGGTGTGCAGCAGTTCGTCGGCTTCTTTTTTGACCGTTGTCGGTACCGGCGCTACCGGTTCATATTGGTCGAAAAGGTTGAGTTGGGTGGCAATGAAGTGGATGGCGGAGTCGTGATCTTCGCGCAGTTTTTCCAGCGAAAGCATATGCGGCGTGTTGATGTGTTCCATCACTTTACGATGAGCAATGCTCAACAGCCATGATTTAACCGGAACGCCGGTCCAAATGAAATCGGCAATTTTTTCAAGAACCACTAGCCATACGGTTGCCGATACTTCATCGGCATCGGTGGCGGCCGATACTTTGCTGCGTACGAAACGCCAAACATCTTTATAATAGCGTTTATAAAGGGTTGCCAGGGCGTTTTTGCTGTCAGATGGTGAGCCGGTGGTGATGAGGATGATTAAGCTTTCGTCGCTGATTTCTGAGGGCTTGACCGGCAGCGAAAGGGGGGGCGACCAGGTATTGTTAGCCGGCGGCAGTGTTAGTACAGGTGAAGACGGATGCTCACTATCGAATGCTTGCATCTTAGCTCCCTACATTTCAGTAGCGTGCAGGCTGCTTGGATGAGATGGCTCAATTTATTGGCGTAAAACGTAGCTGCTCATCCTCTTTTGAGCACACAGGCTGCTGAGATTGGCAAAATTACTATGATTGTGAAGTCAGTATGGTAGTCGGGGCAAAATAGACGGTCAAAATGGGGTCGAAGTCTATTCTATGTAGGGTAGTGTATACCCTCTACTGGTTAGGGTCAAGTTTTGGCAAAATGGCTCTTTTTGGAAACAAAAAATCCTCCCGATGGCAGTTCGGGAGGATTTATGGTAAGGGAGAGGTGAGGAGCGGTTTACGCAGCGACCGGTTCGCTCACATCCTCAATTTCAGGCAAGGATTCCAGATAGTGCTCGGCATCCAGGGCGGCAGAACAGCCACTGCCGGCGGCGGTGATAGCTTGGCGATAGCGTTTGTCCTGCACATCGCCACAGGCAAACACGCCCGGAAGGTTGGTAGCGGTGATGTGCGATTTATCTGACGATGTGATGATATAGCCTTTTTCATCCATCGCAATTTGGTCTTTGAATAGTGCTGTATTGGGCGTATGGCCGATAGCGACAAACAGACCGTCGATGGGTAGTTCTGACAGTTCGCCGGTTTGGGTGTTTTGCAGTTTAGCGGCAGTAACCGCATCTTCGCCTATAACGTCGGTAACAATCGTATTGACAACAAATTCGATCTTGGGGTTGTTTTCGGCTTTTTCAAACATAATTTTCGAAGCGCGGAAGCCTTCGCGGCGGTGAATGATGTACACTTTTTTGGCAAAGCGGGTCAGGAAGGTCGCTTCTTCCATAGCGCTGTCACCGCCGCCAATCACGGCGATGGTTTTATCGCGGAAGAAAAAGCCGTCACAGGTAGCACAGGTGCTCACGCCGCGGCCCATCAGGCGGCTCTCGCTCGGCAAGCCCAGCAGGTTGGCTGAAGCGCCGGTTGAAATGATGACCGTACGAGCCAGGTAAAGATCCTCGTTAACCCATACTTTTTTGATATCACCATCGAGTTCGACCTTGGTGACATTTTGGGTGATGAATTCTGCGCCGAAACGTTCGGCCTGGGCGCGAAATTCCATCATCAGTTCCGGCCCCATAATACCGTCTTTAAAGCCCGGAAAGTTTTCAACTTCAGAGGTCAGCATGAGCTGCCCCCCGGCCTGATAACCTTCAATAACCAGCGGATCAAGCCGACCCCTGGCTGTATAAATGGCCGCAGTGAGACCGGCCGGGCCGGAGCCGACAATAATCGTATTGTGTACCGTATTGTTTGATGACATATTTACTATCCTTATTGCATGTGTGCAGAGTGTTATTGTTTTGGGCACCCCCGTGGTTGGGTTAGCGCCATTGTATTATCGGTTTGTAATCTTCTTTCTTTAGACGCGCCTCTCGGCCCAAAACTTACTTCCTACCGCCAGGTGTCGATTATAACTTCACTTTGCGAACGCGCATAATAAGCTCAAACTCTTGGATGAGATTCATAACGGTTTCCGGTACGTCGCGGTCAACACTGACAAATGAGAGTGCCATTCCGCCAGGAGCGGTGCGCCCGGTGCGCCAGGTGGCGATATTGATACCCAATTCACCCAGCACGGTGCCCACCCGCCCGATAAAGCCGGGGCGGTCGTAACTCTGGAAAACCAAGATGATACCTTCCGGCCGAACATCTACACGGTAGCCGTCGATCTGAACCAGGCGCGGCTCATCGTGATTAAACAGGGTAGCCGCTACGGTGCGGCTGCCGCCGCCTTGCCATTCAATGCGGCATGAAATTAAATTGGGATAATCGGGGGCCGGCAGACCGCGGGTTTGCGATACTTTGATGCCCCGGCGCTCAATGAGGTATGGCGCGTTGATGTAGTTGACGGCTTTTTCCATATTCGGTTCTAAAAGACCCTTCAGGATAGCAACCGTGATAGGCTTGATGTGGTCACCAATTTCGCTGCCTTTGATCTCAACTTCAACGCGTTCGATAGTGTTGTCGGCCAGTTGGGCTTGCAAGCTGCCGACTTTTTCAGCCAAAACCAGGTAAGGTTGCATCGTGCGCAGCAAGGCGGCATCGCTGAACGGCATATTAAGCGCATTACGAAAGTCAATCCCGTGCAGCGCATCGATAATCTGCGCGACAATCTGGGTGCCAACATCGGCCTGGGCCTCGACGGTGCTGGCCGCCAGGTGAGGTGTCACAACAACATTATCCATTGCCAGTAAGGGGCTGTCGGCCGGTAACGGTTCCTCGATAAACACATCGAGCGCTGCGCCCGCAATTTTGCCCGATTTTAGTCCCTCAATCAACGCGTCTTGGTCGATTAAGGCTCCGCGAGCGGTGTTGACGATGCGCACGCCATCTTTCATCTGCGCGATGGCGTCGGCGTTGATAATCTGTTCTGTGTTGGGGGTGAGGGCAGCGTGAAGCGCAATAAAATCAGCCTCGGCCAGCAGTTCCGGCAGCGTGACGCATTTTATGCGCAGTTCATGGGCCACTTCGTCGCTTAAGTAGGGATCATAGGTAATAACATTCATCCCGAAAGCCTGGCAGCGAGACGCCACGCGCATCCCAATGCGCCCCATCCCGATAATGCCGATTGTTTTGCGATAGAGCTGCGTACCCGTAAAACTCTTGCGATCCCAACGGCCTTGCTTAAGCGTAACATACGCCTGCGGCGCGTGGCGGCAGAGTGCCAGCATGAGCGTCATTGTGTGTTCGGCGGTGGCGATGGTGTTGGCACCAGGTGTGTTCATCACCACGATGCCGCGCATGCTGGCCGTATCAACATCAATGTTGTCTACGCCGACACCGGCCCGGCCAATAACTTTTAGTTTATCGGCGACTTCCAATACTTCTTGGGTCACTTTCACACTGCTGCGTACAATGAGGGCATCGTAGCCGGGAATACGTTCGGCGAGCGTTTCGGGCGTTAACCCTTTGATCAGATCAAATTCTATATCGGTAGCTTCTTCTAACATGCTCAACCCTTGAGCAGAAACATCGTCGGTGATGAGGATCTTAAATAGTTGTTGGTTTTGACTTTCGTCCATAAGTATACTTCTCTTTTCTCCAAAATCTCGATGGCGCTAGAGTTTTATTTGGGTAACCTTAATTACGCGATCGAGTTGTTTCAATTCTTCAAGCACTTCCGGTGGGGCCAGCATATCGAGATTAATAAAGGAAATATTGATCGAGGTGGGGGAGCCTTCCCAGGGGCCGGAGCGGCCCATTCGCCACTCGGCAATGTTGATGTTGTGCTTACCTAGCAGCGTAGCCACCTGGCCGACAACACCGGGTACGTCTTTACTTTCCATAACCAGAATGATACCCTCCAATTGGGCATCGAGCTTGAAACTATCAATTTGCACCACGCGCGGCGACTCGTGGCCCAGCAGTGAGCCGGAGATAAAGCGTTCGCCGCCGTCCCAGACAACATGGCACTTCAGTAAATTGGCGTAATTGAGATCGGGCAGGCCTTTGGTTTCGGTTACGCTGATGCCGCGCTGCATGGCCAGATGGGGGGCACTGATGTAGTTGACCGGAGTATCGGTTACAGGATCGAGCATTCCTTTAAGTAAGGCGACGGTTAACGGTTTTACGTGGTCGCTGACTTCATCGCCCTGAAATTCGACTTCAACGCGCTTAAGCGGTCCTTCGGCAAGCTGCATTTGGACATTGCCCAGCTTTTCGGCAAGCTGCAAATAAGGCGCAAGTTCTTTGAAAATGCTGGCGTTGGCGACCGGCATATTGACCGCGCTGCGAAAATCATCGCCCCGTAAAGCGGCCAGAACCCGATCAACCACCTGGGTGCCGACGTCCTCTTGAGCTTCAACTGTGCTGGCGGCAATGTGGGGCGTTATCACCACGTTTGGCAGATCGCGCAGCGGACTGTTTTCGATGAGTGGCTCTTGATTGAAGACATCGAGCGCTGCCCCGGCGATTTGGCCGGACTGTAGGGCTTCGACCAAGTCTGCTTCATCGATTAAAACGCCTCGGGCGCAATTTACCAGGCGAACACCGGGCTTCATGCGGGCGATGGTCTTTTTGTTGATCAGGTTTTTTGTTTCGGGGGTTAGAGCGGCGTTGAGGGTAATAAAGTCTGAACGAGAAAGAAGCTCATCAAGTTCCACCAAACCTACTTTTAATTCGCGGGCAACCTCATCATTGATGAAGGGATCGAAGGCAATAACGGTCATCCCAAACGATTGCGCCCGGCGAGCCACCTGCGCGCCAATTCTGCCCAGCCCGACAATGCCCAGGGTTTTGCGGTATAGCTGTACGCCCAAAAATTTACTGCGTGTCCACTGGTGTTCGCGCAGTGAACGGTCGGCTTGGGGGATATAGCGGCACAAGGCCAGCAGCATCGACATCGTATGTTCGGCAGTGGCGATGGTGTTGGCTCCCGGTGTGTTCAGCACGACGATACCGCGCAGCGAGGCGGCGTTGATATCGACATTGTCCAGCCCCACGCCGCCGCGACCGATTACTTTGAGATTGGAGGCATTATCAATAATGTCTTTGTCGATTTTTACACTGCTGCGAATGATTACCGCATCGTAGTTAGGAATGATCTCGCGCAGTTGCTCTTGCGAGGGGCGATGTACATCATCAAAGGTAACGTCCGACGCTGCTTCCAATAAAGTAACGGCTTGGGGGGACAGGTCGTCTGTTATAAGTATTTTATAGGTCATGGGTTTCTCCTACATTTATTGGCTTTTAAACAGCGTAGTAATAAAGAATAAAGTGAATTTTGACAAATTTCGTCTCCTCATTTTAAGGGATATGGCACTTTTATGCGCATTCAAGCCCTTAGAAGTGCCTCGATAGCGACTATTGATCACCGATAAAATTAAACCGGACAGCGTGAATTCGTAAAAAATTTCACGAACGAAATAAAAACAAAGGCTCACTATGTGTTTCGAGGAGGAACGGTTGC
>JAGRBY010000283.1 GCA_020433835.1 Anaerolineae bacterium
TTGGCCTCAGATAAATCGGCCCCTTCTAAATTGGCGCAGCCCAACGTCACCTCAATCATCGTCGCCGAGCGGAGATCGGCCCGACTTAAATTGGCGTGATCAATTGTGGCCATGCTCAAAACAGCTTCGGTTAAATCGGCTCCGGAAAGATTGGCGTGGGTTAAATTGGCTCCTTCAAAATTGCACTGCTGTAAATTGGCCCCGGAGAGATCGATGCCGTGCAGGTTTTGCCCTGAAAAATCTAAGCCTTGCAGCGACTCCGCCTCACCGCGTTTTTTCCAACTTTTAGCCCGTTTTAGCGCCGCCTGGGGCGAATTGACTTCGGGGGGATCATCAAACGCTTCTTCTTCGACATTGTCGATGATTTCCTCGGTTAGGCCTAACAAACTGCCTACAGAAATCGGCTGCGGCTGCGAGGCAGAGACCGGATGTAGCTCAAGCGCTCCCAGGTCGATGGGCAAATTGTCCGACGTGCCTTGCCGCTGCCAGCGCAGCAGTTCGGTGGCCAAAGCGCTTATTGCTTCGGCTAAAACAACCTGAGGGTCATCAACCCCTTCTATGGCTACCGCGGCCCACTGTCGGCCTTCAGCCGGAAATAGATCGATCTTGATAGTTGAAGAAATCATAGTTTTACCCCAGTGTGTTTTTTCTAAACGGCTGCCAGGCCGAAATTAAGCGTTCTATCCGCCTTCCTCACCGCCGGTAATACGCCAAACCAGATACATGCGCTGTATAGCGGTAAAGTTTGAAAAAATAGCCAACAACCACAAGATGAGCGTCAACTGATTAAAGATCAAGCCCACCACCAACAGAAAAACCCGTTCAAAGCGGGTAAACAGGCCATCTTTTAGGGGCACACCGATGCCTTCCGCCCGTGCTCGAGCATAACTGACCATCAACGAGCCGACCACGGTGGCGTAAATCAATATCAGTTCCAACTGCTGGTTTTGGCCCATCAAGTAGATGAAAAGCCCTAAAAAGATAACCGCCTCTGAGAAGCGATCCAGCGTGGAGTCGAGAAAAGCGCCAAAGCGAGAGGTGCGCCCCATCATTCGGGCCAGCGTGCCATCGACAGCATCAAAGATGGCAGCCCCGGTGATTAAAATGCCGCCCCACAAAAAATGGCCCTGCGCCAACACAAAAGCAACTCCCACCATCAAGATGAAGCCGATAATTGTAATTAAATTGGGGGAAACGCCGGTGGTACTGATAAATCGGGCCAAAGGCTCTAAAAAAACGCGGCTATACTTTCTTGCCATCTCACTGAGCATGGGTAACTGCCTCCATCACAACGCGCACAAATAATTTAACTTGAGTATGAGTAGTTGAAGTCGATTTTGTTTACTATCTATTCAGATAATTTTATTACTGGGCGAAGGTTAAGGCTGAGGAACACTTTGGTTAATACAACCTATAGTTGATAAACGCGATAATTTTTTTCTTAGCCTTCGTCTCAGCCTCAGCCTTCATCTGATTTCGCCCCAAACAGAACTGTTTGCCGAATATTTTACACTTCAAACAGTGTCATTGTACACCGCTAAGGTTTGATCGACAACGTAATCCCAATTGTATTGGGTGGCTGTCATACGGCCGAGCTGTCCCATCCGCTGCCGCTGTTCAGGCTGCTCGATTAAAGAGCGTAGAGCAGCGGCCCATATATCGGCCTGACCGGGTGGTAACAGCAACCCTTCTTGCCCATGGTGAACCAAAGCGCGATAGCCGGTAATGTCCGAAGCGACTACCGGCAGTTCGGCGGCCATGGCTTCTAACAGCACGATGCCAAAACTCTCGCAGCCGGTAGAGGGCGCACAGAAGATATCGGCCTGATGGTAAAAATGGGGCAAATATTCAGGCGCAACGTAGCCGGTAAACTCAAGTCCGGCCACTCCTCGGGTTTGGGCCAAATAATGATACATGCGACACTGCCTATCATCAAAAGGACCAACCACGCGCAGTTTCAACTGCGGATAACAAGGCTGCAACGTACAGAATGCCTCGAACAACGTAATGAAACCCTTGCGCGGCTCCGGGCGACCAACAAATAAAATCGTCACCTCGCCTGTCGCCGATTGGGGATGCGGCCCGCACGGCCGGCCAAAGCGGTTAAGGTCAACGCCGTTGGGGATAATGTGATAGTTGCCCGGAAACAAGCGCCCGGCAAAATCTCGGGCCGGCTGCGAAACAGCAATCAAGCGGTCGAGTTTGGCGAAGAGTTGGCTAAAAATCGACCGCCCCCGCCGGTAAAGCCAATGCGGCTGCTCGTGATAGGCGTGAAAAGTGCCCACCGTGGCAATGTGGGGCGCGGCCAGCAGCAAAAACCACCATGTTAGGCTGGGGATGAGTGGTTCTTGCAGGTGAATAATATCAAATTTCTCCTGGCGCAATATGGTTTTGACATGGCGATAATGTAACAGCCAAAAGCCAACGCGGGCAATGGTGCCGCCAATCGGCACTTTTGCAATTCTGCGGGTTATCACCCGCACGTTGGCCTGATTGCTGCCGGGCCGGCTTGAACTGGCCGCAAAAATTTGAACGTCGTGGCCTCGACGCTGCAAGCCGCCGGCCAGAGCTTTTACATGTTCGGTTACACCACCGGGATAGGGAAAATCGTAGGGAGAAACCAGAGCAATTTTCATCGCGTATCAAGATGGCTCGGCCCAAATAGGGACGGTTACCGTCCACTGTTCGGGGGCCTGGGCGATGGCTTTTTCCATTTCGGCCACAATAAATTTCATACCCGCCGCTATGCGTTCTTCTTCCGAGCCGGAAGCGGGCGGATGGTAAGGCGGCAAAAACGTGGCCTGATAGCTTTGATCGGGGCGGCGATAGCTGAAGCCAACAACCAAAGGCGCGCCGGTTCGCAGCGCCAAACGGATATGGCCGTCGGGCAGGTGGGCCGGATAGCCAAAAAAATCAACAATTTGACCGGTGCCGGTGATATCGCGGTCGCCGGCTAAGCCGGCCACGCCTTTCTTTTTGAGTGTCCGGATCAGATCGATTAGAGGGCCATCAATGGGGATCAATTTGAGACCTTTGCTGGTACGCAGGGCCGTAATGTAGCCAAAAATCTCCGGCGGCTCGATCCGCTCGACCGGAATGGTAATCGCCAAGCCGCGCAGCAGCATGGCGTACAGTACTACCTCGATATTGCCCAGATGGGCCGAAGTCATTACGATACCTTTACCTTCGGCCAAGGCGGCTTCGACATTATCCCAGCCGTTGACGGTCACCAGCCGCCTGACGGCATCATCATCCAATCGAGGCAGCCGGAACAGATCGAAATAATTATAGAGCAGCGTGTCGAAGGTTAACCGGGCGCGACGCTGTATCTCCCCCTCCGCTATTTGGGGACCTAAGATACGCCGCAGATTGAGGCTTATTGTCAAACGGGTCGACCGGTTAAAACGATAGGCCAAACCGCCGGCCCAGCGGCATAGGGTGTAGCCTAAAGCCGGCGGAATTTTAGGGACAATCGTCCCGGCCAGTCGAACCAGATGATAACTTACGCTCACAACGTCAGCCGACAGGCTTATGGAACATAAATTTCCCCGATACCACGGTTATCTTCCCCTTTTGCGTCGATAGCGTCAGCACCAACAATAAAGGTGCCGGAGAAAGGTGGTGCTTCCAGCTTTTCTTCGTGGCGGCATTCAATAGCATTGCGACAATCGATGTCGCCGCCAACCAGCGCCGTCTGGTTCTGGGTAAAAACCCCCCATGAGAACTCTGAAACCCCATCCGGATCGCGCACGATAAACACCACCTTAAATTTATCGCCTTTATCAAAGGTGTTGCCGTCGGGCAGTTCGACAATAATATCCGGTTTCGAACTGGCAGGAGCCGGTGGTTGGGTTGGAACAGCCGGCGCTTCAGTGGGTGCAGGCAGCGGCGTATCGGTGGGTGGTGGCGGTGGTGGCGGCTGCGTGGGCGGCACGGGCGTGTTGGTTGGCGGCACAGATGTTGGGGTCTCGGTGGGGATGGGCGTATCGGTGGGAATGGGTGTGGGCGTGGGCGTATCGGTAGGCAGCGGTGTTTCGGTGGGGGTAGGTAAGACGATATCCAATACAGGGGCCGTTGTTTCCAAAGGCGCTAATGTTTGTACCCGACGCGGGGTTTTGGTTGGTGTAGGTGTTACTTGCTGGGCCGCGATGGGACCACAAGCCAGCATAGGTATAATAATTATTAATAGGACACCCTGTCCTAATATCAAAGAACGTTTCATAACTAACCCTATTTCCTCTAAAATTACGGGCGTGAATTATAGCACAAAGCGGGGTTATTCGGCCAAAGTATAAAGCAGTCTACAAATCTCATTGTCTAATCCCTATGACTATGGTACAATCCCGGCTATACTGAATAGCTAAACTGGTAGTCCGTCCATGCTCATAAACGAGTCTAACCAACCCAATGGGGAAACACCGGACACGCACTCTGGAACGCTTTTATCAAAACTTTTACCGATCTTGGAAACCCGCTGGACTATTCTGTCCGATACGTGGGATTTCAATGATTGGCAACATGTGCTCAACAGTGCTGTTCACACTCCACAAACTTTACCCCTTTATCTATCGAAATTCTTGCAAGACACCCCATGGTCGCGCTTAATTGAGTGTCTTGACATCACTTTAAAGGCGGCCCAGGCTACTCCATCACTTAACGCCACAGAATGGCAAATGCTGTTGGTGCTCCACCAGCAAATTCTTAACGCTGCGGCCCAAACGTTCTCCGGCAAAGAACAAAAACCCATAGGTGCTCCGCTTTTAGCAGCGCAAACCCTAACGCAGCTTCATCAAAAAATTGCATTACTGGCCGATCCGGCTCAGATGCTGGATGAAATATTGGCGCTGTTGCAGAATGATTTGGGGCATCCGTTTATCAGCCTGTACGTGCTCAACGCCAGCCGTACGACACTCACGCTGCAACATACCGCTTGGCGCGATCATCCACGCCGGTCTGCCGATGTCATCAGTTTACCCGCCTCGCAAGGCACGCTGGGGCGGGTGGTTACCACCAAGCAACCTGTCTGGCTTAATCAAACAATGGAAGTGCCACATTTTAGGGCGCATCCGGCGCTGCCGGAGGTTCAATCGCATTTGGCCGTACCAATTTCCTTCGGCCAAAATTTAATGGGCGTTTTAGCTATTGAAAACGACCAGCCCGATGCCTTCACAGAAAACGATCCGCCGGTGGCGCAAGCTCTGGCCGATCAAATTGCTATCGCTATCGAAAATGCCCGGCTGTATCAAGCCCAGCAGCGGGCGACCCGAGAGCAATCGACACTTTTTGAAACTATCGTAACCCTGAGCACCGAACGTGACTCAACTGAGGTGCTTGGCATAATGAGCCGGCGGATTACCCAGATTATCGACGCCGGAGCTTGTATTATCTGTATGATGGATGAGAAGGACAAAACGGTTACTGCTATCGCAGAATATGTAGCCCCTCATACCGGTAACCTGCAGCAAACCTGGCGTCCCCTTAACATTCCGCTGGCGATAGCCGCTGACTTTATCGGGCAGCAGATATTAAAAATTCCCCGCCCAATTATTCGCCGTGCGCCACCCGATCATATAGCCAATTGGCAAAAACCGCGTCAGGGACAAGGCCTATGGAACATTGTTTTAGCTATCCCTTTTGAAATAAAACCGCTGGTGCGTGGTTTTGTTGAAATTTACGACCAAAATCGGCATCGAACATTTTCATCTGAAGATGCTAAAATCTGCCGAATGTTGGTTATGCAAACCGCAATGGCTATCGAACAAGCGCATCTTTTTGACCAAGCTATCCAACGTCTGAGCGAGATGAGCCTACTCTACATCATGGCTCAGAAGATTTCCAGTAGCCTTGATCTGGAAGATGTACTTAATATGATTGTTACGTCGCTGCGGCAGGCTATCGGCTGTCGTGCCTGCTGCATTTTTCTTTTGGATGAGACTACCCAACTGTTGGAGATTAAAGCGGCTGACGGGCTGAAACCGCAATGGCGCAAAGCCGCCAAACTTAAATTAGGCGAAGGGGCGGCCGGTCGAGCCGCAGCCGAAGGACGCTCTATTTATCTGCCCGATACCCATCAGGATGATAGCTACGTTTTCTTTGATAAAGATGTAAAATCGCTGCTGGTGGTACCGTTGGTGGCGCAGGGTAAAATCATCGGGACGATAAATGTTGATGATGATCGCACCCACGCTTTTGGCTCCACACAAGAGCGCCTCCTGACTATCGCGGCAGCCCAGGCCGGTATTACCATTGAAAATGCCCGCCTTTTTACCAAAGTTTCAGAAGAACAACAGCAGATGCAGGCCGTTATCCAGTACATGGCCGATGGCCTCCTGTTAATTGATAGCCAGGGAACCATTATTACCTGCAACCCGCCTTTAGCGATGATGCTGGGCGTTTCGCCGCTGCAAATTATCGGCAAAAATGTTGAAGATCCGCATCTGCACCCTAATCTAAACCGCGTTACCCGCTCCATAACCCATCACGCCCGCACCGGCGTTTTGGCCACCGAAATCTCCATCGACTCGCCCCACCCCCGAGCGCTGCAAGTATTCTCAACGCCGGTAACCGGCGACAAAAAAGAAAAATTTGGCGAGGTCAGGCTCATTCACGACGTAACCAAAGAGCGGGAGCTGGATCAACTCAAAGACGATTTTTACTCAACTATCTCGCACGAACTTCGAACCCCCCTTTTTTCCATTCAAGGTTTCGCTCAAATTATGTTGGAGGAAGAAGAACTGGCCCCCACCACCCAACGCGAGTTTTTAGAGACCATTCAACGCCAGGCACAGCAGCTCGGTGAAATGGTCAACAATCTGCTGGATTTGTCTAAGTTTGATGCCGGTAAAATGGAAATCACCCAGGAACCGGTAGCTCTCTTACCACTGATTAAGCAAACTGTTGCAAAATTACAGGGCTTTGCTCATCAAAATGGCATCAACTTAGTTACCGAGCTTCCGTCTCACCTGCCGCCGATTACCGGCGACCAAGATCGACTGGAACAGGTTTTGACCAATCTCATTGGCAATGCTATAAAATTCTCAGAGCCGGAACAAAGGGTAACCATTACGGTTTCAAAAGGTGCTACCGACGTGATTGTCAAAGTAAAAGATAACGGCATCGGCATTCCGGCTGAAGATCTCGACCACATCTTCTCGCGCTATTATCAGGCTAACAACAAGAGCGAACGCTCGGCAATGGGCAGTGGGTTGGGATTACACATCGCCAAAAAGATTGTTGAGGGTCATAAAGGCAAAATTTGGGCTGAAAGTGAGCCGAGACAAGGCAGCACGTTTTGCTTCACCTTACCTCGAACCAAAACCGTATAAAACACTTTTTAAGTAATAGAGTTACATGCGAATAAAGCAAAGAGCAGGAGATAAAAAGGATACGATGTATGAATGTTGAACAGCAAATTCAGCGTGCCGCCGAATTTATTAGCAGCGCTCACAATATTGTAGCCATGACCGGGGCCGGCATTAGCACCCCGTCCGGCATCCCCGATTTTAGAAGCGCCGACTCCGGCGTATGGGATAATGTTGACCCGCTCAGCGTGGCCTCAATTCACGCCTTTCGGCAAAACCCCGAGGCCCTTTACCACTGGATTCAACCGCTGGCCCGACTCTTTCTGGAAGCCAAACCTAACCCGGCCCACTATGCGTTGGCCGAACTGGAAACTCAGGGCAAGTTAAAAGCTATCGTCACCCAAAATATTGATGATTTGCACCGCAAGGCAGGGTCGTTGACGGTTTACGAACTGCACGGCCATTTGCGAGAAGTTACCTGCACGCGCTGCTACCGGGTTGAAGAAGCAAGCGCTCTGTTTCAATCCTTTGTCGAAACGGGCGAAGTTCCACGCTGTGGCTGCCAGGGTGTCTTCAAACCGAACGCCATCTTATTCGGCGAGCAGCTACCGATGAACGCGTTTGTCTCGGCTCGGCTCGCCATCGAAGCGGCCGACCTGATGGTTATCACCGGCTCTTCGCTGGAAGTGGCTCCGGCTTCAGACCTACCCGAGATTGCGCTTGAACGCGGTATTCCGGTGATCATAATCAACCGGCAGCCGACTTTTCTCGATACGCATGCCGATCTGGTTATTCGCGGTGACGTAGCCGAAATTTTACCGAAAGTGGTAGAGATGGTGGCTGCGCCGCAAGGATAAAAGAGATTGGAGATTTGGAGAATTAGAAGAAAACAGTCTCCACTCCTCTGTTAGCGAGCATTAATCTGTTCCAGAATGGACAACAGTTGCTCGATGGCAGGCCGGTCAGTGGGTTCTTGGCTGGGGTGGGTATAACGCAAAATACCGCTGTTATCGATGATAAAATCCCCACCAAGCTGACTGGTGTCTTCGCCATGCGAATCGTACAGCGGCTTTCTCTGGACCACAGCTTTAGCATAATACCACAGGTTTTTTAGACCCCACGACCGCAACACCGACTGCTCCAAGCCATAGGCGCGATAAGCCTTCCGCTCTTGATCGAGCAGCAATGGAAACGGAGCCTGCGTCTGTTCTTGCCACACTTTAACCCAGAACTCAGCTCCAAAAGAGATGACCACAACTTCGGCATTTTGTACTTTGATATCTTCATAACGTGAGCGCAACTGCGCTACATGATCACGTCACGGCAGTCAGCCCAAATGGCGCAGAAAGACCAGCACCACGTGCTGGCCCTTGCTCCAGGTATCGGCTAGCGCGATATTTCCACCATCGACAGTTTTTAGTATGAGATTCGGGGCTTTGCGACCGGTTTTTATCATCAACTTTTCCTTCAAAAAAGATTTTGTAGGACAAGTCAGCGATTTGTCCTACAGAATTGAGAACAATAATTTTAGCACAGCCTTTTATGTAAAAC
>JAGRBY010000284.1 GCA_020433835.1 Anaerolineae bacterium
CCGGACAAATGGCATTGACGGTAATGCCGTGCGGACCGCCCTCGAGCGCGGTGGTTCGCGTTAAACCAATCAAACCGTGTTTGGCCGAAATATAGCCGGCCTTAAAGGGCGAAGCAACCACCCCGTGAATGGAAGACATATTGATGATGCGTCCCCAACCTTGCTCTTTCATCGAAGGCCAGGCATAGCGGGTTAACAAAAAGGGCGCGGTCAACATCAGGGCGATCATCGTGTCCCATTTGTCTTCGGAGAAATCTTCAATAGGATCGATGTTTTGAAAACCGGCGTTGTTAACCAAGATATGGACTGTGCCAAACGTTTCAAGCGTCCGGTCAATCAGCCGCCGACAGTCGGCCCGTTGGCTGAGGTCGCCTTGCACAAACAGGCCATCGAGCCGATCGGCGGTGGCTTGCCCGGCCTGGGCATTGATATCGCTAATAACAACCTTGCCGCCGTCCCCGGCAAACCGTTCGGCAATGGCCAAACCAATACCACTTGCTCCGCCGGTTACAACGGCAACTTTATCGCGAATGACACTTTCCCCCATTGGATAACTCCTTCTATAAGTATGAAGCTGGTTAATTTAGGACAGGGCAACAGTAGCATAATCTTGAAGTAATGTCAATGACTTCGACTGTTATTACTATACCCTGAGATGGGGCCAGTTTTTGCTATTTGGTAACATTTCAGCAGAGATGACTTCGCTAACAGGCTAAGGCTGAGGCTAAGGCTAAGAAACGACAAATTAGGTTGGCCCAGCCTTCACGTGCTGAGGGCTTATCCAGTTGAGATGTACGAATGTCATTTCGGAGCGAAGCAGGAGCGAGAAATCCCTCAGAACGCTGTCTAAAACCGAAGGCTGTCGGAGATTTCTCGCCTTGGGCTTCGAAATACCATGAACTACGTAACTGCTATCGATAAAACAGACCCGCCGGATAACGCCCGATAATCTTAAATTTTGTTTGACGCCCCCGTATGCTCGTGCTAGAATAATGGTCGTCAGTCAGAATCATCTCGATCCATGAGGCAGCGTAAGCCCCCTGTAAGGCTGTCTAAAAGCCTCATTTTTGCGAGAAGATACCATTCGCCGTTAAATACATTCACCTATCACACGATTTGGTTGATTATGCCGATAAAACGCTCAATATATCTCGATCATGCGGCTTCGACACCCACGGATCCGCAAGTTGTCGAGGCGATGCTGCCTTATTTTACCGAAATCTATGGCAATGCTTCCGGCGTCCACGCCCAGGCGCGGGCCAGCGCCCAGGCGATTGATGATGCCCGCCAAAAAGTGGCCGAGGTGTTAGGCTGCACCGCCGCCGAAATTGTTTTTACCGGCTGCGGCACGGAGTCTGATAACCTGGCTATTCGCGGCGTGGCCTGGGCCAAAAAACAAGCCGGTGAGGGCAACCACATCATTACCTCGCCCATCGAGCACCACGCCGTTAGCCACACCATCAACCAGTTGTGTAATAAATTTGGCTTCGAACAAACGGTGGTGCCGGTTAATTATGAAGGGTTGGTCGATATAAACGCTCTCGAAGCGGCTATCCGGCCCGAAACGACGCTTATTAGCGTGATGTACGCTAACAATGAAGTCGGCTCGCTGCAACCTATCGCCGATATCGGCGCGTTGGCCCGATCGCGCGATATTACGTTTCATACCGATGCCGTCCAAGCGGCCGGTTACGAATCGCTGCGGGTTGATGCCCTTAGCGTCGATTTGCTGGCGATTTCCGGCCATAAAATTTACGCGCCCAAAGGTGTCGGCATTTTGTACGTGCGGCGCAATACCCGGCTGCTGCCGACGCTAACCGGCGGCGGCCACGAAGAAAATCGCCGGCCCGGCACCGAAAATGTGCCGTATATCGTCGGCATTGCTAAAGCTCTGGAGTTGGTTGCAGCCCAACGCAAAGCCGAAAATCGTCGGGAAATGGCGCTGCGCGATAAACTCATCAATGGCGTACTGACCAGCATTCCCGACAGCCATTTGACCGGCCATCCAACCCAACGGCTGCCCAATAACGCCAGCTTTGTCTTTGGCGGCTGCGAGGCCGATCCTATCTTGATGCATCTTGACCTGGCCGGTATTCAGGCCGCCAGCGGCAGCGCTTGCACCACCGGAATGCCGGAGCCAAGCCACGTTTTAACCGCAATGGGCGTGCCGTATGATTTGGGGCTAAGCGCTCTGCGTTTGACCGTCGGGCGGCAAACGACCGAAGCTGATATCGATACAGTGCTGGCCGTTTTGCCGGACGTCATTCATAAGGTGCGGCAGCTCAATCCGGCTTACTCAATGAGTGCGTAGCGCCAGCGTTAGGCAATCCTTTATCTCGATGCTAAACTATGGGTAGACAAGGGCGAGCCAAGGCTCGTCTTTTATTATAGAAACGATAAAAAGCTATGAACGACAATCAATCCTCAGCAAAAAGAGTCATTGTGGCGATGAGCGGCGGCGTCGACAGCTCTGTGGCGGCGGCGCTGCTGGTCGAGCAAGGTTACGAGGTCATTGGCCTGATGCTGCGCTTGTGGTCGGAACAGGGCGGCGGTGCGAACCGCTGCTGCACGCCCGATGCCGTAAATGACGCGCGCCGGGTGGCCAATGCGCTCGGTATTCCGTTTTATGTGCGTGATTACAAGGAAGTATTCAAATCAACCGTGGTCGATTTCTTTATCGACGGCTATGCGCGGGGCGTAACACCTAACCCTTGCATTGTTTGTAACCGTGATATCCGGTTCGACCGGCTGCTCAAGGAAGCGATGAGTTTAGGCGGCGATTATCTGGCGACCGGCCATTATGCCCGCGTGCGGCAAGCCGAAGACGGCAGCTATCAATTGCTGCGCGGGCTGGACCCCGGCAAAGACCAAAGCTATATGCTGTATACGATGACTCAAGAGCGTTTGGCTCACCTGCTCTTTCCGGTTGGCGAACATCACAAAAGTGTTATTCGGCAGATTGCCAAAGACAAAAATCTGCCGGTTTTTAATCGACCGGACAGTCAAGACCTGTGCTTTTTAGGGCCGGGCGACTATCGCTCGTTTTTGTATCGCAATGCGCCGGATGTGGTGCAAAGCGGCCCTATTCTCGATACGGCGGGCAAGCAAGTGGGCGAACATCAGGGGTTGGCTTTCTATACCATCGGGCAGCGCAGAGGGCTGGGGCTGTCGGCTCCGCAGCCGATGTATGTTATCGAAAAGAATACGCACACCAACAGCCTGATTGTCGGCAGCAAAGAGGATTTAGGGCAAACATCCCTAACTGCTCACGAAGTTTCGTACGTGGGTCAACCTCCGGCAGAACCGATAGCTATCAAAGCCAAAATCCGTTACAAATCCCGCGAGATGGACAGCAAACTCATCCCCCTGGCCGACGGGCGGGCCGAGTTGGTGTTTGATATGCCGCTGAGTGGTATTACGCCCGGTCAAGCCGTTGTTTTTTATCAAGGTAATGTCGCGCTGGGGGGCGGCACCATTGAAAAGGCCGGAGTGTAGGCAGCTATGCCGCCCTTTATCCTGCTATCGCTGCTGTTAGGCGGGGTGTTCGGCACCCTCTTCCATTTGTGGCGAGGCCGGTCGTTGCGCGATTTAATTTTGTATCTGCTGGCCGGGATTATCGGATTTGTGCTGGGTCAAAGCATCGCTATGATAATGGGCCTTGAAATGTGGTTAATTGGCCCGCTGCATATTGTCGAAGCTACGATAGTGAGTTGGGGCGGCCTGTTTTTGGTTGATTGGCTAAAAATTTAGCGAGAAGCTTAAAATTAGCATCGCGTTGAATTCAATTTTCTTAGAACAACATAATATGCTAAAATGCAAGCCAATTCTAAATTCTAATCCTTAAAATAGAGAACAGGTGCATGGCTGACGAAATAACACTGCCACAGAATTACCCGGATGTCGAAAATTCTCGACCAGAACTTTCGGCAAAACCGGCCGACAAAAGACCACTTATTATCGGCATTGTCGTTGCCGTTGTTATTATCGCCATTTTTGGGGGCATAGGGGCTTGGCTTTTTTACCATCCTCCGGCTGCCGCCGTTTTGCGCGATATTTTTATTATCTTTTTGGGGCTTGGCGTTTTTCTGATCATTTTATTGCTCATTATATTGGTTGTTATTACCGCCTACTTGGTTATCAAGGTCAATGATTTGGTTCAATTGTTGGATCGTGAAGTTAGGCCGGTATTGAATAAATTACAAGAAACAACCACAACCATTGGCGGAACGGCAACGTTTATAAGCGAAAAAGCGGTGCAACCGGTTATTTCAACGGCCAGTATGGCTGCCGGTGTTAACGCTATTTTCCGAGCGTTGTTCAAAAGAAAATAAAGGACTTATGTAGTGTAGTAAAGAAAGGAAAGGAGTACCATCATGGCAAGTCAAAATGAGGGCGGAGCATTTTTTGCAGGTTTGGTCATTGGAGGACTCGTTGGTGCTGCTCTGGCCTTGCTCTTGGCCCCTCAATCCGGTGAAGAAACACGAGCTCAAATTCGCGATAGAAGCCTTGAGTATAAAGATTTAGCTGAAGAAAACATCATGGAAGTTCGCAGTCGCGCTTCGGATGTTGGCCTTAAGGCGCAAGAGCAAGTAGCGGCTTTACAAGCAAAAAGCATGGAAGCCATTGAAAAAGGTAAAGTAAGCGCTACGGAAGCGCTCGAAAAAGGCAAGCAAAGCGCAACTGATGCCTTCCAAAAAGGAAAAGAAAGCGTTAACCAGGCGATGAATCGCAGTGGCGGCGATCTTAACGAAGCCGGTTAATTTGGTCTTTCCGCTGTACGCTGTAGTACAGCATAATATCAAAGCAGCAAATTTTAGAGGCGACGGCTTATGTCTTCGCCTCTTTTGTTGAATGTTGATAAATGTTACTATTCATAGGATTTCTTTAATTCGTTCTCTCAACACGGGCAAATTCGATGAGAAAACCACGATATCTCAATTATTGGCTGCTCCCACTCTTTTTGTTCTTTTTTACATTACTCCTTTCACCCCAAGTTGCGGCATTTGACGCTAAAATATATATTCCCCTTCTCCTTAAACCCTCATGTTTAAGCAATAGCCAAGAAATGGAGCTGGCCGAATTACTTGAGCAGGATCCAGGGCAAAAACGTCCGTCTCTTACGTGCAATTCTATCTTAGCCCAGGTAGCGCACGCTCGCGCGGCGGATATGGCCCAGCGCGAATATTTTAGCCATGTCAATCCTGATGGTCATGGCCCCAATTATCTGGTTGAAGAAGCGGGGTATATCTTGCCTTCGTTTTATAGCGACGACCCGGCAGCTAACAACATCGAGTCGATTGCCGCCGGCCGATCGACAGCGGAGGCAACATGGGAGCAGTGGATGGCATCGAGCAGCCACCGTACGCATCTTTTGGGGCTAGACTCATTTTTTGCGGAACAAATTGAATACGGGGTGGGCTATGTTTATGATGCGGACAGCCCGTATGGGCATTACTGGGTTGTTATTACCGCGAAACCAGGGCCATAGCGCCCGCGGTCTACATACCCACAATCTCTTGGATAGCCAGGGGTAAGGTCGCGGCCAAATCACCGGCCGTTACGCTGGTAGCTCCCAAATCTTCGCGGGCATATTCGCCGGATAAACCGTGAAGATAGGCTCCGGCCACAGCAGCTTCGAAAGGTGCTAGCCCTTGCGCTCGCAAGCTGACAATAGTTCCGGCCAGCACGTCACCAGAGCCGGCCTTGGCTAAGGCCGGGTTGGCAAATGGTAACACCATCGTTCGCCCATGAGGCGCGGCGACAATGGTATGTGCGCCTTTAAGCAGAATCACCTGCTGCCACTGGGCCGCCATTTTTGCGGCAATTGTAAGCCGATCGGCCTGCACCTCTTTAATGGTTGTGCCCATCAACCGCGACATTTCCCCCGGATGCGGCGTCAGGATGCCGTCAGATGGTAGCAACTGCCACCACGACTCTTGCTGCGCTAAAATATTCAATGCATCGGCATCGAGTACCAGAGGCGGCAGTGTATCGGACACAGTCAACAGATCTTTTAAGAACATAGAGGTCGAATCATTATGGCCGAGACCGGGGCCAATTAACAAGGCGCTAGCCTTTGAGAATTTCGCTTGCACGACTCGAACGGCGTTGGGCGCGATAAAGCCATCGTTGTGGGGCAGGGGGCAATATGTCGCTTCTCGGATGACAGCAGCAGCGATGGGATGGATAAGCTGAGGAATAGCCAGCGTAACCAGACCCGCACCGGCTCGAACCGCTGCCTGACCGCACAAAATAGCCGCGCCGGTATAGTCGATGGATCCGGCCACGATGAGGGCCGTGCCGAAGGTGCCTTTGTGGGCGGTTACGGGTCGGGCCGGCAGCATGCGGGCGACTTTTGCAGCGGTTGCCATTTCCAGAGTAACATCGCTGGGATAGTAGTCGGGCGTCAAGCCGATGTCGCCTACAACAAGCTGGCCCACGACATCGGGGCCGGGGGGTAAAATGTGGCCTTTTTTGACTGCGGCTAAGGTTACCGTTACGTCAGCCGTCAACGTATGGGGATCAACCTGGCCTGTATCGCTGTTGAGACCGGACGGGACATCAACCGCGATGATAGCCGGCAAGGGAGCGCTATCAAACTGAGGCCGGGCCGGCTCGACAATATGAGGATCGTCATGTTTGGCCTGGCGAGCCATAACCACGGCTTTGGTTTGATCGAGCAGTTCAGCCAAACTGCCTTCGATAGGCCGCGAGACGCCCGTACCCAGCAAAGCATCAACAATCATATCCGACTCATCGAGTAACTGGGCTAGCCGAGTTTGGCTGGAGGCATCATCTCCCCAAATACGTTCTACGCTCGTTTGGTCGAGGCGTGACCAGTTGGGGTCATTCTCGATATTTCGCTTCCAAATGTAGGCGGCCACGGTAACGCCACTTTGGGCTAAATAACGGGCGACGACCAGGCCATCGCCACCGTTGTTACCGGGGCCAACCAAGACCAAGACCTGGCCGCCACTGACGTCAGCATACCGCTCAATGGCTTGCGCAACCGCCCGGCCTGCGTTTTCCATCATCGTATCGTAACTCAATCCGGAAGCGTTGGCTGCCTTTTCCGCAGCCTGCATTTGTTGGGTAGAAACAATATACACGCACATTCTCCTATTGAATTACGATCTTATAACCTATTTCAGACACGAGGACTATGTAGAGGGCTGAAATCGCTGTTTAACAAGAAAAGCAGCCGCACTCAGAGCGCCGCCCAAAGCCACACCAGCCAGCGTATACCAAACTTTAGGCGCAGTGTCAGATGTTTTTTCCTCAACTTCAGGACAAGGAGGGCAGTAGGGACTGACCGAGTCGGGTACTTCTTCGAGTTCTCCATACATACGGCGATCACGACGGGTTTGGAGAAACCCGGCTATATGTCGGGCGATCCATCGATAAATGTAAGGCCAGACAAACATGAAAAAGAGTTTTTTAGGCATATCAACTTCCTGGAGCCAATCCTAACGGAACCGACGCCGGATCCAAAGGATGAGACTAAATACGACAGCAAATGCGGCACCAAAAGCGGCGCTGGCCGCCGGGCCGAAAACGGCTTTTACATCGCCATCCACTTTACCGGCAATCATCAAGACAACGCCGCTGTTGTTGCCCGTTTTTACAGACCGGGCCAGTAAAATACCGCTGCCGCTTTGATCCATGGTTACTTCGCCCCGTGCGAACACGGCTTTGGCCTGGCTTTGGTCCAGGCTCACGTCACCACTGCTTAAAATAGCACCGGCCGATGAGGCTGTCAGCGTGGCCTCGTTTGTTTCGGCTAAGATAACGCCGCCCTGGGTCAGCGATAGGCTGTTGGTTTTAGCCTGGATAACACCACCCTGACGAATGGTTGTTGAACCGCTGTTACGCAGCGTTTGCACGCCACCTTGCCGAACCTCAACATCGTGGCCTTCAACCCGGTTGACACCCGCTTGCGATATCTGTATCTTCTCGCCGTGGATGTATTCGGCCTTAGCACTGCTGACTGAGACGTTTTTGGCCTGAATATTGTTAATATCTTGACCTCTGACGGTAATTTCACCTTCACCAACGGATGAAGATGTTACGTCGTTAACAGCCATGTGTTAACCTCACTTTTCTAAGATCCAATCTTCTAAAGAGCGTTCGTAATCAACCAGCTCTGACTCATCAAACCATAAAGCAATTTCTGCTGCGCCATTCTCCACGCTATCGGAGCCGTGTACCAAATTGCGACCAACCATCATGCCAAAATCACCGCGAATAGAGCCGGGGGCGGCTTCCGATGGTTTGGTTGCGCCGATGGTATTGCGAGCAATCTTGATGGCATCCGGGCCGGCCAAAGCCATAACTA
Organism: Anaerolineae bacterium; assembly: GCA_020433835.1. Next base: position 8,336 of record JAGRBY010000284.1, read on the forward strand.
CTACTGGTGAGGAGGTAATATATTGAATGAGCGGCTCAAAGAAAGGTTTTCCTTCGTGAATAGCGTAATGCTCACGGGCCAGTTCAGCAGATACTTTCATCAGCTTCATGCCGATAAATTTAAGACCGCGCTGTTCAAAGCGGCTAATAATGGGTCCAATTAAGTTACGTTCAACACCGTCTGGTTTGATGATAATTAGAGTCTTTTCCATGGGGGGTCTCCTTGATAAAATAGTTTCTTAAAGGATAATCAGATTGTCACAGATGACAAATTTTCTCTTGAAAAACAGATAAAATAAAAAGGTCGGGTAAGTTTCCCGACCTTTGTGCTTCGGTAATTGGTGTCTAACCGGTCAACTTTGTTAAAGCTTGCCGATAGGCTTCAAGGGCATTTTGTATACGCCCGTCTTTCATCATGGCATCGCCGATAACCTGGTACAGCATATAATTGGTTGGGTAGGTTTTTAGGCTTTGCTGTAAATCTTCAATAACAGATCGAAAG
>JAGRBY010000285.1 GCA_020433835.1 Anaerolineae bacterium
AAGTAAGCCCGCTTGATATCGGCTTGAGACGCCGTTGTGTCGACACCTAAAACCCGGTACGGATCGCTGGCGTTTAAATCCGGCTCACCGCCGAAGCCATAGCTCTTTTTTTTAGAAGATTCGGTCATAGGAAGAACGCATCCTCATCATCAAATTCGTCATCAAAATCAGAGAAACCGCCGAAGTTGAACATCTGCTTTAACATTTCCGGAGAGGCATTCCGCAGCATCTCGGCGATTTCGGGCGGTGCCGTTTTTATAAGTTCCTCACGCAATTCGGGCGGCATACTGAAAAGCATATCAACGGGGTTAGTGGGAGCGCGTTTGCCGTAGAGCAGTTCATCTTTTATCAGTTTGATCTGGTGTAACAACATCTGGTTATTGTCTTTGCGGGCTTGCGTTTCGGCAGTTTGCCAATGGCGTTTGGCCAGCCGGGTTTGATCCATTTCGTAATAGAGCACGCCCAGTTGCAGGTTGGCCATAGCATGATCGGGATTCTCTTTCAGCACCCGGCGCAGCAAGGCTTGAGCACGTTTGGTATCATCCATATTGCTATACTCAACAGCAATACTGGTTAGTACATCTAAATCATCACTGTAGCGCGTTTCGGCATATTTCAATATTTCCAGGGCCGTATCTTCTTGATCAAAATCAAGGGCGTACAGATACAAATCTATGAAAAAACTACCGGGAATGGGAACGGTAACGGCTTTAATCTGCTCAAATGTGCGGTTGACATCTTTTTTCGAGCCGTGCTCCAGCCAAATGCGGTAGGCGGTGTGCAAAGTCTGAAGATCATTGGGGTTGATCGCGCAGGCTTGCTCGATATATGTGCGGGCTTGTTTGAAGTTGTGTATATCGGCATACGTCCCGCCGATCATAATCAGCAGGCGCGGGCTGTCCGGTACGTGCTTTAGCCCTTCTTTATATATCTCAATGGCCTGCTCATCTCGGCCCCACATGGACATATTGTAACCTTCGGTCTCAAAGCTGTGGGCCAACTGCTGACGGGCGACCGGATTCTGCGGTTCTAATTCAAGAATACGCAACCACAGTTTGCGGGCGGCAGGGGCGTAATAGTAGGCATCGCCATAGCTTTCGGCCAGCAGCGTCATAGCCGGAATGTTATCGGGTTCTTTCTCTAAGATGCGGTTCAATTCATTTTCAGCCGCCTGCCAGCGACCCTCGTTTTGCAGGGCTTCAACCAGCTTTAGACGCAAGCCGGTATTATCCGGTGCCCACTTGACCGCGTTTTTATAGGTTTTGATGGCCTCTTCAAAATCTTCGGCGCGGCTGTAATTGTCGGCCACGTTTTGCCAGATGCGGGCCACCTGTGCGTCGGTCAAGGCATCGGGATGGTCGGCTTTGCGTGGACGCCGCCGCAGCAGCGTTCGCCAATATTCGGCGGCTTCCAAAAACCGTTCGCTGCGTTGGTAGGCCAACGCCAGGTTATAGATTAACCGGCGGCTGTCATTGCCGCTTTGTTCGGCCTTTTGCCAATATGAGAGGGCTTGAGGCCACTTTTCCTTCTGCGCTGCCGCATAGCCTAAATCCCAGTTGAGTTGGCTTTGAAATTCGCGGATATCGCTGCGGCTGGTTTGAACCTGTTCCAACAGTTCAGCCGCTCGTTCCGGCTGTTGGGCCTGCCGGGCGGCGATGGCTTGCTCGTAGGCTAAGTTCGATAGATTTTCGGTAAGATGGGGGCTGTCTACGCCATCAGCCCGTGCCGCCGACCAATGTTTCACCATGGCCTCTGTCTGGCCGTTGGTGTTGGCGGCAATGGCCCCCAGATAATAATGGGCCACACCCCGCAGCAATGCATGCTGTTGCCGGCCGTTAGCCAACACTTGCTGCAATAGTGGCTGCGCGTTTGCCTCATCCCCGAGCGCGATACGAATTAACCCGGCCCACAACGGCTCAAGTGGCTCTTCGACCAGTTGGCGCAGGGTTGAATCGGCTTTACGTTTAACTAGGGCTTCAGCAGCGGCTAGCTGTGTTTGGATTTCCGGGGGTATTTGTTCCCAAAACGGCTCTTTGGTGACGGCTTTTTTCTGTTCGATAAGTAGTTGGGCCAGCGGTACCGCCGCCCGTTCAAACGGAGGCGACTCGGCCAGTAGTTGGCGATAAAGTGGTTCCGCCTGACTCAACTGTCCCTGCCGGTGATAAGCCAACGCCAGATGGTAGCGATAGCGCGGATCGTTCGGTTTTAATGTTGTGGCTTTCTGCAGATCGGCCAATTGAGGGGCAGGAGCGGTCACGGCACGCCGAAAATACGCTTCAGCCAGCGCTCCCGGCAAATTCGCTGGTGTATTGGGTTTGCTTATAACCAGATCCCAGGCTTTTATGGCCTCATCATAATCAGCCTGTCGAAAGGCGTTAAGACCCTGGGGAATGAGAACAGCCGGTTTTTGCAGCTTTTGTTGACTTTGTTTTCGTTTGCGACGACTACTTCTTTTAGACATTTTTCGGCAATTAATCGCGTGGATCGGCTACTAACGGGTAAAAGTGACTTTGACAAAGCTTAAACCAAGGGGGATTATAACATACATAATACAATAAAGAAATATCACAAAATATCTCAAAAGCTTCTGCAAATTTAAGGAAGAAGGTTTAGCAAAATTTTACTATGCCTGTATCGAGAGTAAAATTAACAATGGTAGATTGTTCAATTTTCTAATGCAGAAGCTACTCTATCAGGACTTACGCAGAGTGTAGAACAATTTGCTCAATTGTTCCGAAGCATGGGCATACACGTGGCGCAAATTGGCAATTTACGCTACAAGATCGAGGATTTGCGTAAGTCCTGTCTATATGATTCCATTATGTATTCTAACAGGGGAGTTAATGATGAACGAAGCAAGTTTAGACTTACGAATAATCCTCAAAGCCGATGAGGCTACTTTGCAGGTTATTCGAGAAAAGTTAACCAGTCAAGATGAGGAGGCTCAACAGCTAGCCTCTAAGATTTCAAGCATAGCTTTACAGGCTCTCGAGTCGGCCGGTTTGGCCGGTAATATCAATGTTGATCTTCAATGCGGATATATTAGCCAGACCCAACCCGTTCAGGGTGGGTTAGATGCTCAAGAATGGCTGAGTACTGATACGCCTCCGGAAGATATGACCGAACCCCATTCAGCAAAAAAGTATGAATATGAAAACATGAGTGTTCCCACAGGTGGGCTTGATGCCCAAGAGTGGATGGAGACAGAAACTCCGCCTGAAGATTTAGATGATCGGCGTCCCACTGAGTCCGATTAGAAATGCATTGCCCTACATCTCAGCTGGTTAATCCTTCCTCTACAGTAGACTTTGTTCCTGAATAAGAATTAAGAGGTTCAACCCATCTTATAGGACGCAGAGTAACGCTGATTTTCGCAGATTTTTTATTTTTTATCAGCGTTACTCTGCGAAAATCTGCGTCCCGTATCTCGCCACGCTTATTGGGCAACAACTCTAGTTTTTAAGATGGCGATGGAGGGTATTGATGATCAATCTACCGACTCTTATGACACTTGGGTAGCAGCGACTAGAGTACCATTGATATTCTTGGTTAGTTATGAGAGGATAAATTTCATAACACCCTGTTGATGACTATAAAACAACCAACACCCTATTGGAAAGAGGAGAATCACCGTGACATTCAACCCAGCCGATCATTCCCACCGCCGTTACAACCCGCTAACCGGAGAGTGGATTATTGTAGCCCCCCATCGAACCAAACGCCCTTGGCAAGGTCAAATAGAAAAACCGCCGCAAGATACGCGACCTTCGTATGATCCAAAATGTTACTTGTGCCCCAGCAATGAACGCTCTAACGGAGAGCATAATCCTAATTATCAAAATACCTTTGTTTTTCAGAATGATTTTTCGTCATTGCTATTTGATACACCGCCGGGTCAGATTGCTCCTCAACCGTTTATTCGTGCCGAAAGCGAACAAGGTGTTTGTCGGGTTATGTGTTTTTCGCCCCGCCACGATCTGACCCTGCCGGAAATGCCGGTTGAAGATATCCGGCAAGTAGTCGATGTTTGGGCTGAGCAAATTGCCGATTTAGGCCAAACCTACCGTTGGGTGCAGATTTTTGAAAATAAAGGTGCTATGATGGGCTGCTCAAATCCCCATCCGCATGGACAGATTTGGGGCCAACAATCGCTGCCCAACGAACCGAAAAAAGAAGATGCTCACCAACGCGCTTATTTTGAAGAACATGGACGCTCTCTACTCAGCGATTATGCGCATTTCGAACTGGAACAGCAAGAGCGTGTGATTGTAAAAAACGAGCACTGGGTGGCTGTGGTTCCTTACTGGGCAATGTGGCCCTTCGAAACACTTCTCATCCCTACGCGCCATATTCTGCGTCTAACCGATGTGACCAGCCCCGAACGTGATGCGCTAGCTGATATCCTTAAGCGCATGCTGTCAAAATATGATAATATGTTCGAGGTTTCGTTTCCCTACTCAATGGGCTGGCACGGTGCGCCAACGGATGATCAGAACTACGATTATTGGCAGCTTCATGCTCACTTTTATCCACCGTTGTTGCGTTCAGCTACGGTTAAAAAATTTATGGTTGGCTATGAGATGTTGGGCGAACCCCAACGTGATTTAACACCAGAGCAAGCAGCCAAACGCTTGCAAGATTTATCAGAACTTCATTATAAAACGGATAAATCTTCATAAAAGAAGGTGAATGTAGGAGTTGGTTTGAGCATGTGAATTGTTACTTTGAACGTGACATTTGAATAATGCTCAAACCAACTCTATAATTTTAGGCAACTCATGGTGGTTTACGGCCCACTACCTGAATGCGTTAGTTATTTGTTATTTCATTTTTCTGTGCCATTAACAATAGAAATCGCCGTTTGAGAGAAAAATAGCTCGCTTTGGTTGTGGCTTGTGTTAAACCTGCTTATGTAAGGAAGCACGGAATGTCTAATGCTCGCATAATGATCGTTATTGGCGATGTTAGCGCTGAATATGTAAAACAAACCCTCGACCGGCTTGGGTATGACGTGCTTTCTTGGGTTGCTTCCGGCAAGACATTTGTGGAGCAGGCAAAACATTTTAACCCAGATTTGATTTTACTCGGCAGCGAATGGATAGGTGATGGCCGTGATCCAAAGCCTGAAACTGCCATTATCTATAATTCTGATATACCCATTGTTTATCTTATTTCTACAAGTGATGAGGCTGCGTTACACCACGTCAAAAGTCACAATATTTATGGCTGTCTTGTTCAACCGTTTACCTCTGACCAACTTCACCTTACAATTGAGGTCGCCCTTCAAACACACCGTCGAGAGCAACGTCTCAAAAAATATCATCAGGTCGATATCCTCTTAAAACGTCGAAATCAAGAACTTAATTTGCTCAATCAGGCGGGTCAGGTTTTCATTTCTACTCTTGATTTGGATCAAGTGCTAACCAGTGTTTTGGAAGAGATTCAAGATAATCTTAACGTTGTGGCCTGTTCGGCCTGGTTGGTTGATACCAGTAGTCAAGAGATTGTGTGCCGTCAGGTCACCGATCCGCACAGCGCAGTTGTACGTGGCTGGCGTCTGCCCATCGGGCAAGGGCTGGTTGGCGAAGTGGCTTTAAGCGGCAAAAGCCTTGTTGTTTCAGATATCCTAACCGATCCCCGCCACTTTAAAGGAGTCGACGAGCGAACCGGTCTCAATTTACGCTCTATCCTCAGCGTTCCCTTACGCATTAAAGAGCAAGTGATTGGGGTTATTCAAGTTGTCGATGAAGCGGTAAATCGATTTGATCAGTCCCATCTGGAACTGTTGGAGTCGCTGGCTGCGACGGCGGCTATTGCTATCGAGAATGGCCGTCTTTACGAGGAGTCGAACAAATTACGCCGGTTCAACGAAAACATTATCAACAGCATGGAAGAGGGGCTGCTGATTATTGACCCGAATTATGATATTCTATTTATTAACCCCAAAGGCACTCTCATTTTAGGCTACGAAGCCAACCAACTTATCCATAATAATATTCTTGATTTTATTGCAATAGAGGATAAAGAGCACGTTGCCGCAAAATTGACCTGGCATAAGTCTGGGGTTGCTACAAAATACGAAACCGTTATCATCACCAAAGATGGCGAAGAAATACCCATTCTTTTTAGTACCAGTTCGCTATTTGAGGATGAGCAATTTATAGGAATTCTCGCTGTTTTTGTAGACATTTCACGTCGCAAAAAGACCGATGAACTGCTGCGCAAACTCTCCCGCGCGGTCGAGCAAACTGCCGATCATATGATCATCACCAATAACGTTGGTATCATAGAATATGTCAATCCTGCTTTTCAACAATTAACGGGATTTACTGGCACCGATGTTATTGGTAAAACACCCCGTATTCTCAAATCAAATCAGCATAGCCCCGAATTTTACAAACGCATGTGGACTGTTATCAATAGCGGCCAAGTTTTTCGTGATGTTGTCATCAACAAAAAGAAAAGCGGTACATTATTTTACGAAGAACAGACAATTACCCCCATAAAAGATGCCAACGGCCATATTACCCACTTTGTCTCAACCGGTAAAGATATTACCGAACGTCGGCTGTCGGAACAGGCTTTGAAAGAGGCTGTCGAGGTGCTGCGTCGTCGCAACCGCGAGTTAGAAGCACTTAACCGGGCCGGTCGCAAGTTAAGCTCCAGTTTAGACCTTGACGAAGTTTTAAGTACGGTTTTAGAAGAAGCGCAACAATTGCTGGGTGCGCTGGCTTGCTCTATTTGGTTGATCGATCCTAAAACAGCTAAAAATAAGAATAGTATCGGCGAATTGGTATGTCATCAAGCGATAGGTCCTCATCACGAAACGGTACAGGGTTGGCGTCTGTCACCTGGTGAAGGGGTGGCCGGGTGGGTAGCGCAATCCGGCGAAAGCCTGATTATACCCGACCTAACAGCCGATAGTCGCCATTTTAAGGGAGTGGATCGGCAGATCGGGTTGAATTTGCGCTCTCTCATTAGTGTGCCCCTTAAGCGGGTTACCCATGGAGTTATTGGCGTTTTGCACATATTAGACGAAGCGGTTGACCGTTTTAACATCACCGATTTGGTCATGGTCGAGTCATTAGCGGCCACAGCAACCGTAGCTGTTGAAAACGCCCAACTTTTTGCCCAAGTTCAACAAGATGCTAAAACAAAAACGGTTTTGCTGGATGAGATCAACCATCGGGTAAAAAACAATTTGTCGGCTATTATTGGGCTGCTTTTTGCCGAACAAAGCCGCATTAGAGCCGACGATCATACCCTTTACCAATCGATTGTTGAGGATTTAATCAATCGGGTTCAGAGTTTGGCTACCGTACACAGCCTGCTTTCTGATGCCGAGTGGGCTCCCCTTTCTTTAGAACGGTTGGCCGAACAAATTACCCACTCGGCACTACGCGGATTAACGCTCAATCAAAATGTTTTTGTTGAAATTTCCTCCTCACCGGTTCGCGTCTCGCCGGCTCAGGCCCATTACTTGGCAATGGTTATTAACGAGTTAACGACAAATGCAGTAAAACACGGCTTCTCAAACATAGAAAAACACGCCGAAATTCGTATTACTATTCACCAACAAACCGAAGCGTCTAGGCAGTGGGTTGTGTTTGAGTTTCGTGATAACGGACGAGGTTACCCCGAAGAATTGTTGCAAGGCAAGCCGGCCAGCTACAGCGTTGGCTTTGATCTAATCCGAAACATTGTTGAGCGCAGCTTGCGCGGCAATTTAACGTTGTATAACAATTCGGGTGCTGTAGCCGTTATTCAATTTGAACTTATAAGTAGTAGCGGACTTAACGCGTTAGAACATAACCATGATAAATAGATATATCGATGTCTTAATTGCCGAAGATGATTACCTGGTTAGCAAGATGATTAGAGGCACACTTGAGCAGACTGGTTTCACTATTGTGGGCGAAGCCGCCGACGGTCGCCAGGCGGTTGATATGACGGTCTCGATGCAGCCAGATGTGGTCTTGATGGATATCGAAATGCCAACCATGAACGGCATTGAAGCCGCCCAAGAAATTCAACGAAGTTCACCTACCCCGGTAGTTATTTTAACAGCCTATGATACTCCCGAGTTGATTGTTAGAGCCAGCGAAGTAGGGGTAGGGGCTTATTTACGTAAACCACCTCACGCCCGCGATTTGGAGAGCGCTATTACCGTGGCGATGGCCCGTTTTGGTGATTTGATGGAAATGGCGCGTTTGAATGAAGCGTTACGGCGCAGTAACACCGAATTGCAAGATGCCCTCGATCACATTAAGACTCTAACAGGACTTTTGCCGATTTGTGCCCAATGCAAGAAAATTCGCGATGATACAGGCTATTGGCATGAGGTTGAGGTGTATATTCGAGAACATTCGAACGCAGATTTTAGCCACGGTTTGTGTCCTCAGTGTCTAAAAACACTCTATCCCGATTTTTATAGCGGTATGGGTTGAAGCGCTACAATCGTTACATGAGTGCTCGGCCAATAACGGCGGCTGTTGTCAAAGGTAAAATGGCAACTTGTGGCATATCTTCATAAAACCTTAGCTGTGCCAGATTATGCAAAAATAACCCTACCAGATATTCATCCCAATTGTTAGCCGTGCGGAGATAGGGCCGGGCCAAACGCCGAATCGCCAGAATAAGTTCCGCGGCTTTATCTAACTCTGCCTGCTGTGACGTGTGCGGCGGATTTTGCAGCGATTGATCCAGTAAATTCATCTCAAAGTCTATATACTCCGAAATTGTAAAGGGGTGAGGCCACATTCCTGCTTTAACCGGCTGCGGAGCCATTTTATTATGCAGCGTTATTTGCCGG
>JAGRBY010000286.1 GCA_020433835.1 Anaerolineae bacterium
GCATCGCCGTTGGAGCTGTAGACAAAGGGAATGTCCAGAATTTGGGCATACTCCAACGCCTGCTGCATTCCCCCGCCCAGCGGATGTTTGTTGTCTTTGGCCTCGACAATGGCCAACGGCTGGTTAGGCGTGTGGTACAGAATATAATCGGCCCGCTTACGTTGGCCCCGCATCGCCGCCTGGCCCCGCACAATCATCCTGCCATCGGTAAAATAGACCTCCTCGCGCATCCGCACGCCGCTCCAGCCAGCCGCTTGCAGGTTAGGGGTGATGTAGTTGGTTCGAATATCTTGTTCAGACAGTGCTTTCTTGTTCATTGGTAATCTCCATCATATGCCCATTTGCTTCTTCCCATTGGGCCGCAAAATATTCCTGCACGCTGCGGTGAATGAATCGGTAGCTCCCGCCGATGCGTTGGAGGAAGATGAGTTCGGTGGCTTGGTCGAGGAAGGGGATGAGTTTGAAGGGGAGGAGGGTGCGTTTATTGAGTTGGTACAGTCGCAGGTAGTGTTGAAAGAGGAATATGCCGCCATAATGCAGCCCGCCAACCAGCCCAAAAATTAGCCCAAAAATTAGCCCGCCAACCAGCCTGCCAACCAGCCCACCAATAAGCCAGACACTCAGCCCAAAAACAAGCCCGACCATCAAGGAACTACGCAGTGAACGGCGTAATTCCTGATCCGGCTCGATTTTTTGATTAATGGCTTCATCGCTCAGTCCAAAAATTAGCCCGCCAATAAACCCGCCAATAAGCCCGAAAATTAGTCCGAAAATCAGTCCCCCAAGCAGCCAGATAACCAGCCCGAAAATCAGTCCGCCAACCAGCCCGAAAATCAGCCCATTGAGAGCTGATCTCCATTTCCAACGTAACACTTCAACTGGCTCATAATCATTCGGCCCACCACCCAGCCCTATGATAAGCCCGAAAAACAGTCCAAAAAACAGCCCGAAAATCAGCCAAGCTTTCAGTCCGAAAATCAGCCCCCCAAGCAGCCAGACACTTATTCCGAAAAATAGCCCGAAAAACTGTCCAAAAAACAGCCCGACAATCAACCCATCAAGCAACTTGTGTAATCGGCGAATAAAATCGACCGGAAGCCAACTACCTCGTATCTGACCTATCGAAATCTGGGTCAGACTGTGGGCTTGTAATTGAGCAGCTAAATAGCCTAAATAGCGTAAACTCGTTGTCTTGGGATAAAGTAGTTTGATTTTACTTCGTCCTACCCGTTCAAACATACGCTCGCTGTATGCCTTAAATATCTTCGCTTGCACTGCCTCATGCTGCCCTGTCGGTAGTGATGGAGCATTAGGATAGGCGTAAGTCATGGTTATAATATTCAGCATCAGCGGCGTTTCAGTCAGTTCACGTAAACCTTTGTCTTGCCAAATACGCTGAAATAAGGTTATCAACCCTTCATTCGATCGGGGATCTGTTGGTTTGACAGTCTGCTTATAAAGCAGTTGAAAATAGTGTTCTACTTGCTGCTGGGTTAGCTTCTCCAACACAATTGTCTGCCCCAGCTTCAGCCGTGTTTGCAATACCTCGTAATCGACCAGCCTGCTACACACCACAAAAGGTCCGGTAGCCTTCAACTCACGATAAGTATTAATTGCCGCAACACACGCCTCGCGCCGGCTGACAGCCACCTCGTCCAAACCATCTAGCAGCAGTGCTAGATCACCTTCGGCCAGCCACCGTTCCGCCAGCTTGCGCGATACCTGGTACTGCCGACTCAACTCCTCAGTCAACCATTCCTCTAGCGGTTTCTGTTCCGCCGCCCAACTGGACAGGTTAAAGATCACCGGCACCGGCGCGGCAGGCTCATTCTGCGCCTCGGCAACCAAATCGCCTGCCAAAGTAGCTAGCATCGTCGTCTTCCCCGCCCCTGGCTGACCTAAGATCAACAGGTTACCCCCGGCCTGCCGGTACACATCAATCGTTCGTGTGCCAGCTGGTAATTTCTGCTCGGCTTGCTCCGGCTGCCGCAGGCGAATATTCAACTCCTCAAACGGCTTCGGCACGGCATCCTGTTTCATTTCCAGGCCTAAATCTAGATAAATGGCATTCAGTAGGACTCTGTGCAGGTAATCTTCCACCCATATTTTGCGCACATTGCTAAGGAGAATAGTCAGGTTTTTGTCGCGTTGGGGAGGGGGGCTGTGGATATGGACACTAGCATCAATATCACCCACAGCAATGGTGCTGTTGCTAATGTTGCTAAAGTTTACGCCGCCAATGTTGATGTTGGTAACTTCCTCGGTGGCTTGGTGTTCTTCTATCTTGACCAGAAGCGGCTTGAGTTGCTCGCGCCAGGCGGTCTCGGTTAGGTGGCCGGCGGCGAGCTGCTCGGTTAGGGTAATGGCCGTCTGGTGATCGTCGATTTCGAGGATGAGGCTGGCCGGCGCATCAATGCCGTATTTGGCTTGGCGTTGTTGGAGTATATTGAGGCTTTTTTGCAGCCGTTGCAGCAGTATGTTCGGATCGGTTATGGTCATTGGTCTTTAGAGTACCGATGGTAACTCGGCGTTTCTCTTGACCCGGCTGCATGTTCGTGATAAGATGAGGCAAATAACAAAGCGCGGCCAGGCCATTCTGGTCGATCATTTAGAAAAGACCCCTAAGGCTTCCAACCAATTAAGGGGTCTTTTTCATTATATAGTGCTTCTGTTGGTGTGACAATCAGACCTAAGTCATCTCTGACAAATTGAAACAGGTGGTTGTTTATGCAACAAAATTTTGAAGACTATGGTTCCAGTTGCTTTGTAACGCAATTCCCTGGGGAATCGACAAACTGTAAAAAAAACGAATAGTTGGCCTGACTACAGGCTTAATCACCTTATCAGGAATGCCTAATCCAATTTCCCACTACAAAACCCAATAATCCGGTCAAAAATATCCCCGTAAGAGCAAAACATCCCGATACAAACTGTGCCCAGAAAGTAACTGGCCTCATGTCTGAAAAGCTGGCTGTTGTAAAAACATCCAACATATATAGAACCCGCTGTAATATTAAATATCCTTCAGAGTCAAAATTACCAGACTCACTGACTGAAGTACCATTTAATTCTAATCCGCCAATCTGCGAGAATAGAACGACTCCAAAAATAAATAGGATAAGTATTGAAACAATAACACGGAGAGGGCTTTCACCATAACCAGTAGCCCATTCAACTATCTGGTGAAGCAATGATATGAAAAATTTTTTCAACGGATTAAAAAATCTACCCTCGGACCATCCTTTTCGACCTCGGTAATAGATTGCACTCTGTTTCATTTGTCGTTCTTTTTGATAAGCCCAGCCGGCATCATCATAATAACCCAACTCTTCAAAATTCTGTTTGAGGCCCAGATATGCTAGTTTTGCATCTTCATACCGAGTTATTTTCTTGTCAATATCTGTTTCACACTTAGCATCTTTCTCTTCTCCAATCTCTTTTCCAAGTTGACTCTGCCAAAATTTAGTTTTTTCCAGTATAGCACCTTTCCAATGAATGTTAGTGATTGTTGAATTTTGAAAATTGACCCCAAGTAGTTCGGAGAAACAGAGGTTTGCACCCTGAAAATCTGCTTTAGAGAGTCTATTATCTTGAAACTTTGCCTCTTGCAGGTTAGCTTCAACAAATTTGGTCATTGATAAATTCGCATTGGTTAGGTCAGCTTGATATAGGTCAGCTTGACTGAGATCTGCAGCCACTAATTGAGCGTGCGGAAATTCGGCCCTGTATAATCTAGCGTTAACAAATTTTGCCTCTTGTAAATTAGCTCTTTCAAAGTTTGCATATGCAAGGTGCAATCCACTAAAATCTGTTTTGACCAAAGTTGCATTGCTAAATTTGCTTCTGTTTAATTGGCCCTCATTAAAAATGGCCTTTCTAAGAGATGCGTGTTGCAACTTAGCATCATTCAAATTAACATTGTCTAGTATGCAGTTTTGCATTTCAGCAAATTGCAAATCTGTATTATCGAGATAAGCTTTAAAGAAAGCAGCTCGGGATAGACGTACCCTTCTTAAATCAGCAGACTCAAGATTTGTCTTGATAAATACGCTATCATCCATATTTGCACCCCGCAGTTTTGAAAACTTCAAGCTAGTTTTACAGAAGGTGACGTTAGTTAAATTAGCACCTCTCAAATCGGCGTGCCAGAGCTGCATCCCACTTAAATCTGCACCACTTAAGTCAGCACGATTAACTGATGGTACCATTAAGTGGAACCAAAAATATGGATTATTTAAATAATCGTTATCGCTAAATGGGACTCCTTTTTCATTTAAAGCCGGTAAACTCAATTTTTGTCTGCCCTCAATCATCTTGAGGACAATGGCTCGTTTTTCCTCCGGCCTAGCTATTTTGAGTTGAGCATAAACATCCAATTTATTAACTTCTGAATCAACTGGTAAATCGTAGCCCGGTGATTTGGCCAACTTTTTTTGCTCCCTAACTGGCCGACGTCGGCGGGGTCTTTTGTGGTATAGTACAGAGGGGTAACGTTTTTTCATCAATTTTTCCAGTTTAACACAGCCGTTCCCAAATGTTCGTCCAGTGCCTCTACATCAGGAATTCCAGCGGTACCTTCTGAAAATTTCAATGTCTCTCCATCATATAATTCGTATTCAGTTCCTTCTAGAGGTGGCAATATAATCACCGTCATATCTTCACTATCCACCGCAATTAATCCCAAGTCGAACAAGGTGTGGATATCCGCCCTTAGTAATAGACCATTTGAGAGGGCAAAAGTTCCACCTCCGGCATAGGGCCGGATGTGAGCTGCTTCTAAAGCGTCAACGGCTTCACAGCCTGTGACTAGGCATCTTTTATAGGTATCGAGTAGATTCTGACGAAAGGCTGCCTGACCACGCCTTTGGGTGATAGCTTGTAACATTTTCTCAATTGCCTTTTCGTTGCTTCTAGCCCCCTTGAATTTGATCTCCTTCAATCGTTCAGAAATTGTTTTGACTTTATCAACCACAACTCTTTTATTTATTTCACCTTCTTCAAGTAATGAAGGGGCTACTAATGGTAATGGCATTAATCCTTTGTTGGCAGTTATTAGTAAAAATGGAGGGGAATCAATCAAGGGACTATTAAATTTATAAGGCTCATCGTCAACTAATTCATAGGTTTCAATTGCACCTGCTTCTCGTAGCATTTCCAATCCCCTAGCCAGACGAATCTCCAACTCTTGATACTCAAGCTGGTCATTCTGCCTATTTAATTTACCAAAGACCAAAGCCCGAACTTCTGTGATGTAAACTGGCTCATTTTGTACTATAAAGCTCAGTAATCTTTTCCTAAACTGCTCATTGTTCAAGTTATCTATGTTCATTAATTACCTCACGTCCTAATATACATCACCTCTAACAAAATGCAATGGGTGATCACTCGCGCAATAACACTATCTAACTATCTAAATAACCAGTCACTCAAATCAACAATTGCTTTATTGAGCAACTATATTCTACTGGCTGAGTAACTTGGGCCAACCTTCAAGATTATGAGGACACGAACCAGCCAGCTTCTGAGGATACCGACCGTGCGATTAATCGGATATTATTGTGGCTATTGAGGCGATGGCATAATAGTTTATTGGAATAAATCCCAAAGAATAGAGATGACAAGCACCCCAGTAGCCAAACCAATGAGTAGGTAGATCAGGCGCATACCTGTTTCGTGGTCTATCGGGCGACCTGAGTTATTTGGCCAGAGTCGATGAATCATAAAGGGGAGCCGTAAAATCTTCTTGGCATATGGGGGAAGATGGTCAACCAACCAAGTATCTAATTTTTGAAAAAGGTTTGGTTGCGTCATATTGCTATTTTACACCGTCCCAATTCATCAGGCCAAGTGCTTTGCTTTGTATTTGGATTAGGCTTTTGTTGAAGAAGCGGTATGTCACATGCTTGAGAATGCCGGTCACATCCATCCGCTTATCCCCCGGGAATAAGGTTTTGAGAGTTGAAGGGTAATTTAGAGGCTGTAACTAGTGTTCTGACAACGTGCTTTTGGCAGGTAAATTCTCGCAAAATACTGAGTTTCTCCGTCATTTAACCTTTGTAGAACTACGAGTGCAACATCTAGCTAAAAATTCAGACTATCTCCATGGTAAATCCGAAGTCTAAATCTGGACGTTGAAATAGGCCGGACGGTAGCTTTAATGATTATTTTTACACCAGCTTTCCAAATGTTTGATTATATTAGTAATTTCAAGGTGTAAATTGAAGTTAAATGAGGTGATTACTAATGCTGTTGCATAGACAAAAACTAATTATAAGTATATCCTCATATATTAGTATCAATATACTCGCATTTTTTGCATCATACTAATAATTTCAGATAAGTACCCAACAAGTGAAAAGCCCATGATAGCTAGCATTAGTATTATAACGGTTAAGCCACATCCTATACTCGCACTAGAAAAAGTGTTTTGTAATTTTTCCAAATATTTATTTTGTTCATCTTGTTTTGTTACAACTTCAGATAGAAAATCTACTTGACTTGCCAATAACTTTTCGATTTGATCTGCTCGACCATTTAGTTCAGATAAAATTTGTATTTGTTCTTGCGATAATTGATTTTGATTGTTATCTTGTCGCTTACTGATTTTTTTAAGCGGAGCAAGAGCCTCATTTTTGATCCTTAGTTGGTGAGTATTCTGAACAACATCATCTGTCTTGATATTTTGTATGACAGGCTTAAGATTTATCTGTTGTAATTGTTCTAATTCCTGCTGAGCTTCTTTATTGCTAGGATTGAGACTTAATACTTGTTCTAAACACTGTTTCTTTTGTTCTACATTAGTTACAATTTTTGACATCCATAACCAGGCATCTTCATTCTGTGGCTCAGACTTTAATACCTCTGTTAGTATTTTTTGACCTCTAGATTTGTCCCCTAAGTTAATTGCATCGACAGCTTGTTGTAGTTTATTTGACATCTGGTTTTCCTATAAATACAAAGTTAGGCATTGTTACATCCATTATTTTTTGCCTATCTCCCTTGTGGTAGAAAGATTTAAAAAATAAACGGAATAATTTTTTCTTCCTTCCCCTATATAATTTAATCATACCATCCCTTTCTTCTCTGAGTCCAGTAGCCTTCAAAAAAAATACATCAATTAAGTTTTCTCAAGTGACACAAAGGCATATTGTTAGAGTAAGGGGGGTGTAGCCAGTTCGATGCCGGGAAACTCAACAGCTTCTTACTTATATCGTTTTATTCCTGCGATAGCAGGACAGGATTAATGTATTCTGTGTACAGACTGTATTTCCTAATTGGCTTAACAACCTTTGTACTGGATTATGGGAACTTTCACAAACATAAAATGTTCCTAAGGCAACGCCTATACCGGCCTTATTGTTGATAACTACAAGCCAATATATGCAACAACTTTCACCAACCATTGATTTATTGCACCATTGCTGATACTATATGAAGCAAGAAACCGCTAATTAGGAGGTTATTCACGATGACATTTGAAGAAGTGGTAGCCAACAGCCAACTCACTCCCCTACAAATCAAAGCCATCGGCGCTATCCTCAGAACCAATACTCTAACCGAAGCTGCTCAACAAATCGGCGTAAACCGAAGCACCTTGTTCCGTTGGAGAAGCGGTATTCCCGGCTTTGAAGAAGCCCTCACTGCCGGTCGCAAACAGCTTGCCGAAGAGGTACTCACCGAAGCCCGCGCTACGTGGCAAGCCCAACTGTTAGCCAGCCGAAGCTGGTAGCCCTCCCCCTCTCCCAGCCGGGTAGCAATAAATTATTTTTTCTTACGTGGGGGGTAGTTGCTCTTTTGAGTAATGACCTAATCTATCATCCCTGCTCACAAATTTTGGGGTTTAATCACTTTTTTGGCCGATTTATCGGATAGATTTGATGCGAAGTAAGGGGGCGTAGGGTGTGGGTTGGACACACACACATAGAAATTTTTACGCAAGCCGGTCATAAAAACTAGAGACAAGTCCTTCTAACACCCTCAAACAAATCTCTCCAGAATCCCACTACTCAAAGTACGAATCGAGCCGATAAAATGATACCCGCTCTTGCCTGGTTTATACCAGTTTCTGAACTGGTATAATCAGAAGGTAGCTCTTGTGGAGCGTTAATTTCTATACGCACCCATAAAAAACGCACCCATAAAAAAGCCACACGGTTGCAACCGTGTGGCTTTTTTATTGAAAGCTACTACCCTCCAGAGCTATTCTCTAGAGGGTGTTATTCTTATCGAAAGAGTAGAGGGATACGAATTTCCATTGATGGGTCTATAAAATTAGGAATACCGTCCCCATCATCATCATCATTCCATCCATTATTATCGTGGTTTGTATCCTCATCCACGGTGGGGATACCGTCCCCGTCATCATCCTCATCCATATAGTTTGGAATACCGTCGCCATCGGTATCATCGTTGAGTGGATTGCCATCGCCGTCGATATCCTCTTCATCATCATTGAGTCCGTCGCCATCACTGTCACCTGTTCCAGGGCCGCCATCGTCACGATCAAGATAATCGGGAATATTATCATTGTCAA
Organism: Anaerolineae bacterium; assembly: GCA_020433835.1. Next base: position 8,534 of record JAGRBY010000286.1, read on the forward strand.
AGTCATCGGGATTGGTGCTGGGATTACCGTCGTTATCGATGTTGCTGTCTTCTGACGATGTTGTCTTCCCATCGCCGTCTTCATCATTATCTAAATAGTGAGGTATACCGTCGCTATCGATGTCATCATCGGTCAGGTCACCGTCGCCATCGAAATCCTCATCTACGGTCGGGATGCCGTCACCATCATCATCACTGTCCATATAGTTGGGTGTACCGTCGCCATCGGTATCATCGTTGAGTGGATTGCCATCGCCGTCGATATCCTCTTCATCAT
>JAGRBY010000287.1 GCA_020433835.1 Anaerolineae bacterium
AGATTAAAGTTGGGCCGGTGCAGGGCAAGTTTCAAGGCGTAATCACGTTATCGGATGTAAACGCGCCCAGTAGCTACACCCTGCATGTGGATGGCAAAGGTGCGCCCGGTTTTATGAAAGCCAGCGGTAATATAAAGCTAAATGACCAGGGCAGCATAACTTTGATGGAATATGACGGTACGGCTCAAGTCGGCGGTCGAATTGCTAGCGTAGGTCAACGTTTGCTGGACAGCACGGCTAAAGCGTTGACGCGCCAAAGTTTAGACAATCTTAACAGGCAAGTTCAGGCTAAAGTTGAGCCGGAGCCGGTTGCCGCCCAACCGGAAGCCGCAAAAGCCGTGCGAAATGGCGCAGCTACCGCTTCTGCCGCCGGTGTATCGGTTGCATCGGTTAATTCGGTTCGTTCGGCCCCGCCGGAGATTGAAGCGCCTTCGGAGTTTGAGTTTGCGATGGGCGTAGCCCGTAATATGATTGAAGATCTGGTTCCCCCGGAGAAACAGCCGGTTGTGGCCATGGCCGCCACCGGTATCGGCATTTTAGCCGTTTTAATGTTTTTTAATTGGTGGACGGATGTTATTGCCAATAAAGTGGCGAAAAAAGTGGTAAGACGGTTAAGCCGTTAGGCCCCGTTTATCAATAATTTTGCTGGATCAGGAGATTTGAGACTTTCTCTAAAAATATAGATTTGGAGCGTCAAAGTTTACTTTGACCCAGCGCGGATGACAAAGCAAGCTTTGTCGCTCCTATAAATTTTCCTGCCCGATGTCGTCTCGCCTGGAGATGGTTGCTTGCTTCCCCTATTTTTCCCCACATTGTTTTCATACTTCATAATTCAGCCCTCATACTTCCAAGGTTTGTCTTCATATTTCATAATTCAGCCCTCATAATTCATCATTTAGCGCCGATCGGCCTTGTAGGGCCGGAATCGGGTTTTGATCGCCGAAAAAGAGGCGATTTTTTTGAAAATATGGTCTTAATCGTCGAAAAAGAGAGAATTTTTGAAAAAATACGGTCTTAATCGTCGAAAAAGAGGCGATTTTTTCTAAAATATGGTCTTAATCGGCGAAAAAGACGTGATTTTTTTTAAAATAAGGCGTTAATCGCCGAAAAAGAGAGAATTTTTGAAAAAATAAGGCGTTAATCGTCGAAAAAAGTGATCATTTTGCGAAATTAGGCGGTTGTTTTGGTGGTGGTTGGTGGGGTTTTGGGGGTAGTTGGCGTGGGGCGGCAAAAGGTCGCTCTTTTTTTATTTTTAAGGTTGGTGGTGTAACCGTTTGCCGCCAATGAAACGAAATTGCGGGAATTGAGAGTGGACGCAGGAGCGGAAAGGATGATATGATGGGCATGTTGTGGCGCAGAGACCACATCTATGAAAATAGGGGAGAGAATGAGGATGGATGTAGGTACACCAACAAAAAAACGGTGGATATATCTGGCGCGACTGGTGATGCCGCTGGTATTGGGCTGCCTTTTGTGGTTTATCGGGTGGGGAACAGTTATTTGGTTTGTAAATGCGGAAGAACCGCTCAATTGTCTATCGCAGCCGGTGTTAAGCAAGGGTGATGGGCCTACTTATCTCATCAGCCCCGGCCAACCGCTGGTTTATACCTTAACTAATCAATCAAGTTGTACAGATACCTATAGTATTGAGGTGACAACCTTATCGGATAAACTCATTGTTGAATATTGGGATCCTGTAACGGTTGCGCTTAAATCGAACCAGAATAGTGCGATAAGGGTTCATATGCCCGTTATTGCCGATGTCGGGACTATAACCGACACGTTATTGATCACCGCATCGTCGCAAACGATGGATAATGTTGAGTCGATCTTGGAAGATACGGTCATTATGCCCGGTTCGGTTTTTCCAGGTCTGCAACAGTTTATATATTTCCCTTTGGTTGTCAGAAAGGGATAGTTACGTGACTGTCACTTTAGTTTCTTCGCCGGTCCAGGTCTAACAATTTTTAGGGTCACTTTTCTTAAAATTTAGAGGCTACGCTATAATCCAAAGTATGAATCAATTTGATCGACTTGAAACGATGGCTCAGCGGCTTGTCGAAGGGGCCTTCTCTCGACTTTTTCACACGCAGCTTCACCCGGCTGATTTAGCTCGCCACCTGGCCCAGGCTATCGAAGACGGATATCAGGCGGCGCTGCAAAACGGCACGCCGTCTGTACCCAATGTTTACCACGTAATATTGAGTTCGGCTGATTACGATAAACTGTTGATGGGATCGACGCTTGAAGCGGAGACGACGCGCTTACGTAGTTATTTGATGCGTTTAATTCAGGAGGTCGATGGCCAAGCGGCCGGGGTTATCCATGTTACGCTTGACCGGTCGACGGCGGTTCGGCCGGGCAAAGTACGGATTAACAGCCGTTATGCCAACGGTAACAGCACAAAAGCAAGAACCAAAACCAAGGAAGCATTTCGGGTGGTTGAAGACAAAGCCCGACGCTGGCTTCTGCGTATTGGCGTCCAGGAAGTACCGCTCGGTGAGCCGGTCTTGAGAATAGGGCGCGCGCTCGATAATGACATCGTCTTGAGTGACCAAACCGTATCACGGTATCACGCCCAGTTGCGCTGGCGTGATGGCTGTTACCATCTCTACCCACCCGTTTCCCCTGACGTTATTACCGAACAGGAAAAGACCATTCGGCTCGATTCGCCGACAACGGTCAACGCCCAATCCGTAACCCATTGTCCGCTCAGTCACGGCGATATGGTTACGCTAGGCAGTACAGTTATGCATGTTGTCGTCCAAAGCGATCTGTAGAATAGGGCTGTAGCGTGAGTTTGGATTGGATATTGTTGGGGCTGCGTGTTCTGGCTGCGCTTATTCTCTACAGCTTTTTAGGTCTGGCTGTCTACATCATCTGGCGCGACCTAAAAAGTGCCGAGCAAATAGCCGCCTCTCAAATTCAGTATCACCATCTGCAAGTTTTGACGCGGGGTGACGATCAGGGACTGGTTGTGGGCGATATGGTTCCGCTTCAGCCCGTAACGTATCTGGGCCGTGACCCCGATAATACCATTATTTTGAGCGACTCATTGGCGTCGGGCCGTCACGCCCGCATCAGCCGCGAAAATGGAGTCTGGTGGCTTGAAGATTTGGGCAGTACCAACGGCACCACCCTCAACGATTTACCCGTTTCCAAACCGACCTCGCTGGCGCATCACGACCGCATCGGCCTTGGCAATTTGCGATTTCAAGTCGAGTTGGGTGGATGATGTGGCCTACAAAATAAATAGCAGGATTAAATGATGATCTTAGAAACATTATCCAATGCGTTTGGCGTGTCGAGCGTTGAGAATGACGTTAGAAAAATTATTGTAGATGCTGTCAAAGACAGGGCCGACTCGTGGCGCGTGGATACGATGGGCAATCTGTTTGTCACCCGCAACCATCGCCTCGAAACCGAAGCGCCGCCGCTGAAAGTGATGATTGCGGCCCATATGGATGAAGTGGGCTTTATGATCTCTGAGATTAAGAGCAACGGTCTGTTGAAGTTTAACGCCGTGGGTGGTTTCGATCAGCGTGTTTTGTTGGGCAAAGCTGTGGTGGTGGGCCAGGATCGCGTCCCCGGCGTCATTAGTCTTAAGCCGGTTCACCTGCTAAAGCGCAGCGAGCGTGACAAAGTCGGCAGCATCGATTCTATGAGCATCGACATCGGCGCAACCGGCGACTCCAACGGCAAAGTGAAAGCCGGTGATTTCGCTACATTTGCTACCCAATTTGCCTACCTGGGCAATCATCCCGGCGAACCATCACCTGACAAGGGATTGGTCAAGGGCAAAGCCTTTGATGATCGGGCCGGCTGTGCGGTATTGATCGAACTGCTCAAGGGCGATTATCCGGTCGATATTGTGGGCGTTTTTACGGTTCAGGAAGAGATTGGGCTGCGCGGTGCACGGGTAGCGGCCTACGCCGTTGATCCCGACGTGGCTTTTGTGTTAGAATGCACCGCCGCTGATGATCTGCCCCGCCTCGATGAAACCGCCGATGAGGGGTTCCCGCGCCTGGGCGATGGGCCGGCCATCACCGTGATGGATCGCTCTTTCATCGCCGACCGCCGGCTGGTCGATCATCTCATCGCAACAGCCCAGGCCGAAGCTTTGCCCTACCAATTTAAGCGCCCCGGCATCGGCGGGACGGATGCCGGAGCCGTTCATCAAACGCGCGAAGGCGTATCATCCGTTGTTGTCAGCGTCCCGGCCCGCTATATCCATGCTCCGGCTGCTGTGTTAGACTTGACCGATTTCTGGAATACGGTTAAGTTGTTAACAGCAGCACTTAAAAAGCTGCCGATTAAGGAAAGCTAGCGTGCTAAAAGATTTAAAGATCAGCGTCCCAAAGGATAGCGATTTTGCCACGATCACACGAGAGATGCAGGCGCTTAACAGCTATAGTGTTGAGACACGTTATCCGGGCCGGATCTCGACATTTGAAGAAGCCGAAGGAGCTGTGGCTGTGATGGAATCAGTTCGACAGTTCATGCGATCAAAATTACAACTGGAAGACGAGACGGGAGTAAACGAACCATAACATGAAAGATCTCATAAAAGCGCTTACCGAAGCCTACGGCCCGCCGGGTTATGAGCAGGCTGTCCGCGAGATTATACAAAGCCACATCGCCGCCGCAGCCGACTCTGTTGAAGTTGACGCCTTAGGTAACCTGCACGCCGTCAAAAAAGGCTCTGGCGAGGGCCTGACCATTATGTTAGCGGCCCACATGGACGAGATTGGCCTGATGGTTTCGTATGTCAGCGACAAAGGCTTTGCCCGCTTTACCGCACTCGGCGCTGTTTTCCCGGATACGTTGATCGGCAACCGGGCGCTGTTTACCAATGGGGCGATGGGCGTTATCAATGTTGAAAATTGGCCGCGCCATGACAATGTCGATCGCGCTCACCAGACGCTCTATTTGGATTTTGGCGCTAAAAGCAAAGACGATATGCCCGTTCGGGTTGGAGATGTGGCCGCGTTTCAGCGCCCCTTTGTTGATTTGGGCGAGGTTATGGTCGCCAAAAGTCTCGATGACCGCATTGGCTGCGCGATCTTGATCGAAACGCTGAAACAGCTCGACCAGAGTCCGCACGATGTTCACTTTGTCTTTACCGTGCAGGAAGAAGTCGGCACGCGCGGCGCAACCACGGCTGCCTACAAAGTGCATCCCGATGTTTCTATTGCCGTCGATGTCACCGACAGCGGCGATGTGCCGGAGCGCAAAAATTTTGAGGTTAACATGGGAGCCGGCCCGGCCATCAAAGTCATGGATCGCGGCATGCTGGCCCATGCCGGCCTCAAAAATTGGATGGTCGAAACCGCCGACGCGCAGGCCATTCCCTATCAAATGGAAATTCTTACGCTTGGCTCCACCGATGCCCAGGCCATGCAATTAGCCCATGAAGGCAGTGCCGCCGGAGCACTCTCCATTCCGTGCCGCCACATCCACACGCCATCAGAGATGGTCAGTACCAGCGATGTCGAAAACGCAATCAAGCTGCTGCTGGCCCTGCTTAAGAGTCCGGCTAAATTATAAAAGAAGCCCGGAGATAAGATGCTAAGGATAGGAAAATAAATAACTTCCGCAGTCTAAATAGGAGATTGGAGATTAGAGATTGGGAGATTAGCTCTACAAATCTCCGTATCCCATAACCCAGACGAGCCGGAACCAAAAGTGCAATAAAAACCGCCAAGACGCAAAGGTCGCAAAGTTTTTCGATTTAATTTTTCTTGGCGAACTTTGCGCCTTAGCGGTTCGTTTTCTTGCTCAACATGCAAGAAGTCGTTTGGGTAGATACTAACAATTGTCTAAGACTATGCCTGGAAAATAAGGCCCAATGGGGCAATTGACAAGGAACGGATTACAAGGGCAAGTAAATTGTAAATTGTGAATAATTAATAATTAATTGTGAATGGTTTTTACTTCACAATTCACCATTCACAATTTCTTTTTGTCACCTTATCGACAATCTTTTGTCGATGTCCGTCCCTTAGTGCCTATCGACATTTTTTTGTCGATCATTTTCCCTTAGAGCCTAATCTCTTTATCTCCATTTTTGGTAACGCGGAAGTTATTTAATGGCTATTCCTTAGCATCATTTGCCCGCCACCTTCTTTCTTTTTTCTATCAGCAAACCACAACAGAGAAAGCGTATGAGTAAGACAAAAATTCAACCTTCCCGACCGCGTACAACGGCGCAAGTTCGCTTTAGCAATGGGCAAGTTTTAGAAGGCCCGCTCAACACCACCATTGAACAATTTGTGAAAGTGGCCAAATTCCCGCCGGAGCCTATTCCGGTGGCCTGCCTGGTCGATGGCCAACTGCGCGAGTTAACCTACCATGCCGACCGCGATCTCAACGTTCGGGTCTTGACGCTGGCCGATGGCGACGGCATGCGCGTTTATCGGCGTTCGTTGGCCTTTTTGTTGGTGGCCGCGACCAGTGAACTTTATCCCAACGCTAAAATCACCATCGATTACGGCTTGAATTTTGGGGCGCTGTACTGCACCGTAGAGGGTCGCCCCCCTTTTACTGAAGACGAACTCAAACAGATCGAAGCTTATATGGTTAAGCTGGTCGATGAGAATATCCCGATTGTCAAAGAGCGCATCCCCGTTGAAGAGGCCCGGCGCATCTTTGAAGAGACCGGCGCTGAGGATCGCTTAAGTCTGCTCAAAGCCCGGCGCAAGTCGTATCTAACAACGTATACCCTCAAAGGGTTCCGGGGCTATATGCACGGCTACAAAGTCCCTTCAACCGGCTATCTGCGGATTTTCTCGTTAGACACCTACTACAAGGGCTTTGTTTTGCGGTATCCGCGCATCAGCTTGCCCGATGAACTCCAGCCGCGTGTTGATTACCCCAAGCTGGTTAAGGTTTTTGACGAATACGGCAACTGGATGCGCAAACTCGATATCCACAGTGTCGGTAAGCTGAACGATGTGGTCAGAGCTGGCGATATGCTGGAAACCATCTTGGTGGCCGAGGCCCTGCAAGAGCAGCGCATCGCCCAAATCGCCACCCACATCGCCTCGATTGGGCATCGCATTAAATTGGTGTTGATCTCAGGGCCGTCATCGGCGGGGAAAACCACCTTTAGCAAGCGGTTATCGATTCAATTGCTGGCACACGGTTTTCAGCCCATCGCCATTGGGCTTGATGATTTTATCGTCAATCGCGATGAAACGCCGCGTGATGAAGAGGGGGACTATGATTACGAAAGCCTGTACTCTCTCCGACTGGATTTGTTTAACCAAACCCTGCTGGGGCTGATGCGCGGCGAGACGGTGGTGCTGCCGCGCTACAACTTCTTCACCGGCCACAGCGAGCCGGGGGAAAAGATTGCCGTTACGGATGATCAGATCATCTTGATAGAGGGTATCCACGGTATGAATCCCGAACTGGTAGCCGAACTGCCGGCGGAAAGGGTCTTTCGCGTGTATGTCTCGCCCCTGACCCAGCTTAATCTCGACCGCCATAACCGTGTGCCGACCACAGACACGCGGCTCATTCGCCGCATTTTGCGCGACGCGCAGCATCGCGGTTATACGGCCAAAGATACCATTATGCGTTGGCCCAAAGTGCGCCGGGGCGAATACACCTGGATTTTTCCCTACCAGGAGAACGCCGATATCATGTTCAACTCAGCTTTGGTGTATGAGCTGGCGGTGATGAAACCGATGGTTGAGCCGCTGCTGCGCCAGATCGAGCCGGGCAAGCCGGAACATATTGAGGCCAACCGGCTGCTCTCGTTTTTGCAGTGGTTTGAACCCTGCCCCTCTGATTTGGTGCCGGCTAACTCGCTGCTGCGTGAGTTTATTGGCGGCTCGGTGCTGAGGCCCTACAAGCCAGGTGACAAGCTCAGGCAGGAAGAGTGATAGACTTGTTGCTGAATAAGAATTATGAGGTTCAACCCATCTTATAGGACGCAGATGAACGCTGATTTTCTCAGATAAAAAAATATAAAAATCAGTGTTTATCTGCGTTCATCTGCGTCCCATTCCTCTTGTCGGTTTGAGGCGGAGCTTCGTTAGATAGTTACCCAATTACCTACCCTTCAAGTTGACCCTCTAGCTCCGGGTTACCCCAAACCGCCCAGGTCCATTCGTGGCTGCCGAGAGCCTCGGTGGTGAATTCAAAACGCATTATATCACCGGCAACCAGCGTTAGCGGAATGGTAACTTCTTGCCAGATACGGGCGTGGCTTTGCTGCCCCCAAACGCGCATTCCATTAACTTTAACCCCAAAGGCCACCAGGTTATCCTCTGCTATCTGCGCCCCGTCGCGAATGCCAAAGCCGGTGCGTAGATGGACGTGCCGGATATGCTTGGGGATAGGCACGTAATATTCAAGCACTGCCTGGCCGATAAGCGGCGGATGTGCCCACAGCGCGGGTCGACTCTCGCCTCCAACGGTTGCCAGCGCCATTTTGATATCCATGCCGGCCTTATCGACCGTCGCCTGCACGGCCGCTTGCTTAAAGCTTTCGACAAAGCTAAAACTCCAGCTTCGGGCTCCCTTCTGCGCTTTGCGGGCCTCTTGCCATTGCAGAAAGGTGACGTAGTCGGCTAATTTTGCCCGGCTGGCCTCGGAAAGCTGTTGAATTTGCTCAAAAAGATGAGATGGATCGTCCACAAGTTGCTCCGTTTACAAATTTTGTAGGCCCATTATCGCTCATGAAACAAGGATGTCAAAGTTCGGTTTCTTCAGTAAGAATTTAAGGAATGAGAATTATACTCAACACGGTCACAAATTTAACTTTTGGTTTTTTGAATGGGACGCAGATT